>VSPW01000034.1 GCA_009775535.1 Muribaculaceae bacterium | reverse complement strand
GTCAGATAGATCGCTTGCTCTATGCCAAATACGCCGACGCCTATTTTGTTATCCGCGCCGTCAGCCGCACCGCATATTTCGACCGCTTCCGGCTGCGCTTCACCTACAAATGCGTGTTGCAGCCCGTGAATCTTTTCGGAGGCCGCATTGTCGACGATACAGAGGACGCCGACCAAATCGAAATCGAGTTTGTTCCGGCGCGCATCGACTATACGGAGGAAAAGTACGGCAAGGTATTGTTCCTCTCTTTCTCCGGCTACGACGAGGACAACGGCACCGGGGAGGACGAGAGCAACTATCCCTTCATGCAGACCCACACCATACAGAGCCTCGAAGCAGGGGAGAAAGAGAAGAAAGCCGAGTATTACGACCGCATCTATATCGGCTTTTGGGATGGCGCGCAGAACACCCGGGGAAAGCTCCCTTATCCGCAAGTGGAGGACATTGAAATTGCCGAGGACTGGAGCAATTTCAGCTATCTGCACTTCAATATGCGCCTTAACAACCGGCAGCTACAAAGCCGCCGCATAATCCACCGCATCGACCCCATGAAGAAAACGACCTTCAAATTTCTTGCCGACAATATCCCCAATGTGAGAGCCGTGTTTCATATCCACGGCAAGAAATACATCTGCGAAAAAATAACCGCGACCTTCACCGAGCAGGGAATGTCGCAGTTACTCAAAGGCGTTTTCTATCCAATCGCCGAGTAAGTAGGGGCATTTCAGAAGCCCTTGCCCTTCGTGCGCTCGTAGACTACTTCTGTGCCCTTGTCGCAGTTCTGTATTCGGAACTGTACGGCGCACCCGGCGGCAATATCCTTTGGCAGCTTCGCGGCAAGTGTCTTGATCACTTCCTCCACGTTGCTGAATCCTATGTCTGTCAGCTCGGCCATCACCGCGCCCTTGAAATAGGCGCGGGCATAGACCATCATCTTGCGCGAGAGGCGGAACAATTTTTCCTCCGGCTCGTCTATATCCTTCGCCCGGCCCTGCTTGCTGGGCTTGTCGGTGAAGAATATAAAGTCTATCACCTTCGCGTTGAGCCGCCACGCAGGGGAGTAGTCTATCTTAACGTAGCCGCGAGTTACTTTCAGACCGTGGCTGTGGTTCATGCCGAAAGCAACCTCGTAGAGATTAGCGTCGCAGTCATTCTGCGCTATCGTGCCCCATGTATGGCGGAACGTATAGACGCAGTAGTAGGCCTCCTTCGCCATGCCCATGTCGGCGCATATCTTCTTTATGCCGTTGTTTACATTGGCCGAGAAGCTATCCGAATCGCAGTAGCGGACGTGGAAATTGAAAAGGTACTCGTCATCCTCCGGCGCGAGGTACTTTTCAAAAACCGGGCGTATGAAAGGCTCGACGCGCATCTCGATATACGCCTCGTCGCGGCGCGCGTGGCGCGTTTTGGCTCGCTTATAGCCGATTACTCCGTTATGGTAGTTGGACTTCTTCATGTTGAACAGGTCGACGGTGTTTATACCGCCGAGGCAGAGAACGAGCATCGCCACGTCGCGGCCCAGTTCGGGAAGCGAGGACAACATCTTTGTCTGCGGCAGTGGGCGGTTGAAGAACTCTCGGCAGGCCTCCGCGCTGATGGCGCGCTGCACACCGTTGTCGGACTTCGGTATCTGCACTTTCAGCCAGGGGTTGAACTTGATGCGCACGATGCCGCGTTCCTCGTCGTTAAGCTCCAACAACGCCGCCTTGAATATCTGCCGGACGCATACAGGGTACATTTCTTTTGCGCGGTTTGTCATGGCGAGGCTTTCAATCCATCGCTTCAAGACCGCAGAACTGAGGTGTGAGAACATAACCCGGTTGGTGCCGATATAGCGTTCAAGATGCTGCACAGCCAACTTGTAGTTTTTGGCGTTACGTATCTGCCCTCGCTGTTCCATTCTGCGAATATGAAGCTGTGCATACTCGCTGAAACATTGCTCGCCCTCGTCCAACGTAAGGTACTCTATTAGCTCTTTCATTGTGAAAGCCGAAATATCCTTACGGTTGATTTTATCCGTGTAGCGGAGAATGAGGTTAGAGCAATACTCATTCACGACGGCGTCTTTGATGTCGCCTTGCTTGGTTAACGACTTCGGGCTAATAATTTTGTCAGTCTTAATGTAACCCATTTTGCGGCGATGTACGATGCGGATGTAGACCGGGTACATCCCGTCTGCTCTCTGCTTTCTCACAACTGCTTTAAGATTTGCCATTTATATATGATTTTTTAGTGTATGCTTCGGTGTATGCTCGGTGTATGCGCCCTGTGTACGCGGTGTATGCACTGGTGTATGCAAATCTCGAAAACTTGGCAATTATAAGCGTTTCCAAGTGTACGTTCCGCCCAAGAACAGCATAGGCTGTAACCTCCTTTGTTTCGGAGTGTTACAGCCTATGAAGGTTATGTTGTCAGACTAAATCTTAGTCCTCTATCGCGGCCTGCGCCGCGGCTACGCGGGCGATGGGCACACGGAATGGTGAGCAGCTTACGTAGTTCATGCCTAACTTGGCACAGAATTTTACTGATGAGGGTTCTCCTCCGTGTTCACCACAAATGCCGACCTTAAGTTCCGGCTTGGTGGAGCGTCCTTTCTCTACGCCCATCTTTACAAGCTGGCCTACACCTTCCTGGTCTAGCACTTCAAATGGATCGGTCTTGATTACCCCGTGTTCCTTATAGAATTTCAAGAATTTGGGAGCGTCATCGCGTGAGAATCCAAATGTCATCTGTGTGAGGTCGTTTGTACCGAAGCTGAAAAAGTCGGCAACAGTTGCGATCTCATTTGCAGTCAATGCTGCACGCGGTACTTCGATCATAGTGCCTACAAGATATGGGAGGCTACGTCCCTGTTCCTCAAACACCTTTGCGGCAGTTGTGTTGATAACATTTGCCTGGTGCTGGATTTCTTTCAAAGATCCTACCAGCGGTATCATGATTTCGGGATGTACGTCAATGCCACGTTCCTTTACGGCAAGGGCAGCCTCGATGATGGCGCGGGTCTGCATCTCAGTAATTTCTGGATATGTGATCCCAAGACGGCAACCGCGGTGGCCGAGCATCGGGTTGAATTCCTCCAGGCTGTCAACTTTTGCCTTGACTTCTTCCAGAGTGATGCCCATTTCCTCTGCCAATTCTTTCTGTGTGGCAGTCTGATGAGGAACGAACTCATGCAACGGGGGATCGAGCAGACGGATTGTTACTCCAAAGCCATCCATTGCTTCAAAGATGCCTTCAAAGTCGCCACGCTGCATTGGCAGGAGCTTTGCAAGGGCTACACGGCGGCCTTCTTCATCGCTGGCGAGAATCATCTCACGTACCGACTTGATACGGTCTCCTTCAAAGAACATATGTTCTGTACGGCACAGGCCGATACCCTGAGCGCCGAAATAGCGTGCCTGCTTGGCGTCACGTGGAGAGTCGGCGTTTGTACGTACAAGGGTCTTGGTATATTTGGCAGCGAGGTTCATGATTGCGCCGAAGTCACCGCCAAGTTCAGGATCAGTAGTGGGCACCTGGCCTTCATATACTTCACCAGTAGAACCGTTCAATGAAATCCAGTCGCCTTCCTTGAAGACCTTACCTGACATTTCAACAGTCTTTTCCTTGTAGTCAATCTTGATCTCACCTGCACCTGACACACAGCACTTACCCATACCGCGGGCCACAACCGCTGCGTGCGATGTCATGCCACCACGCATGGTAAGTATACCCTGTGCGGCAGCCATACCACGGAGGTCTTCCGGAGATGTCTCAATTCGGACAAGGACTACCTTGCGCTTCTTCTCTGACCAAGCTTCTGCCTCATCGGCTGAGAATACAATCTGGCCAGTAGCAGCACCTGGAGATGCAGGCAGCCCCTTTGCAGCGACAACTGCACGCTTAAGTGCGCTCTTGTCGAACACAGGGTGCAGGAGCTCGTCAAGTTTCTGCGGTTCCATGCGCATGAGCACTGTCTTCTCGTCAATCATGCCTGCACGCAGGATGTCCATGGCAATCTTCACCATGGCGGCACCTGTACGCTTTCCGTTACGTGTCTGGAGCATCCAGAGCTTGCCGTCCTGAATAGTGAACTCCATGTCCTGCATGTCCTTATAATAGTCTTCCAGACGGTTTGCGATAGCGATAAGCTCAGCTGCACATGTAGGCATAGATTCCTCCAGCGAGGGGTACTTAGATGCACGCTCATCTTCGCTTATACCCTGGAGGGCTGCCCAACGGCGTGAACCCTCAACAGTTATCTGCTGTGGTGTGCGTATACCGGCCACCACGTCTTCACCCTGCGCATTGATAAGGTATTCTCCGTTGAATATGTTTTCGCCTGTAGCAGCATCGCGGCTGAATGCCACACCTGTAGCTGAGTTGTTGCCCATGTTGCCATATACCATGGCCTGTACATTGACAGCTGTTCCCCATTCTTCCGGTATCTGGTTCATGCGGCGGTAAAGTATAGCACGCTCGTTCATCCAGCTGTCGAACACAGCGCAGATGCCACCCCAAAGCTGTTCCCAGGCGCTATCGGGGAAATCCTTGCCAGTAAATTCCTTAACGGCTGCCTTGAACATGCGCACAAGATTCTGGAGGTCTTCAACTTCAAGTTCTGTATCGAGCTTGACACCCTTTTCCTCCTTGACCTTATCCATTATTTCTTCAAATGGGTCGATATCTTCCTTGCTCTTTGGCTTCATACCGAGCACCACATCGCCATACATCTGTACGAAACGGCGATAGCTGTCCCATGCGAAACGGGGATTGCCGCTCTTTTCTGCGAGCGATGCCACAGTCGCATCATTCATGCCAAGGTTGAGTACAGTATCCATCATACCCGGCATAGATGCGCGTGCACCTGAACGCACGGAAACCAGCAACGGATTTGCAGGATCGTCAAATTTCTTGCCTGTGAGGGCCTCCACATGTGAAACTGCCTTCTCCACCTCTTCTTTGATGCGCTTAACGACTTCATCCTTACCATACTGGGTATATTCTGTACATACCTCTGTGGTGATTGTGAAACCGGGAGGTACCGGCATTCCGAGGAGGTTCATTTCAGCAAGATTTGCGCCCTTGCCGCCGAGAAGATTCCTCATCGAGGCATTTCCTTCAGCCTTACCGTCTCCGAACGTATAAACTCTTTTCATTGAAAATAGGTTGTTTAATTAAACGAATATTGTTTTTCAGTATATTTCTGCCTGTGCCGCCTTTTACTTTTATAAGGAGGGCGGACGCACCTTTGCATCTGCAAATTTAACACATTATAGTGGAGATGCAAATATTAGGACGCTCCTTTTTTCTCATAAAATCTGTTAATTTATAGTTTTTACATGCGGCAATATTAAATTATTTGCATAATTTTACGATGCGAACCAAGCATCTTGAAAACCGATGTCCGCAGACTCCACATAATGGACAAAAAACATGCCCCCACACAGCTACGTATATTGGCTGCCGTCATCTCTCTGATAACGGTGGCCTTGGGCTTTGCCATGAACCATCACCACCATGGCCAGGACGGGAACATATGCATGTGCGCAATGCACGAAGGCAATAGCCACAGCGGACACGGAAGCCAGCTGCCATGCCATTCTCAGGTGTATATCATTGACAATAATGACACCCGCACCACAGACCCCGACAGCCTGGACAATTGCAACCAGTCTTCCCACGGCCATACGCCGGGCGAACATTGCTGCCTGTCCATGACTTATTGCATCCACTCTATACAAAGGCATCTGGCAACAGTAGCCCTGATACCACTAACGATAGGCGAGACAGCTTCTAGCCTTTTCCGTCGCATGCCTATGCGTGCGCCACCGGCAATTGGATGAAACTGAATACGGGAAGCCCTTTTGATAAATGCTTCCCATAAAATCCACATCATCCAACAATTAAACAAACAAGCATCATGAAAAAAATATACAGCCTCCTGATTGCAGGGGCAACTGCCGTGTACATGCTGCCATCATGCTCACACGACCATTCATCACACGACCACGGCAACGAAGGCGAACATACCGAGACCCACAATGAACACGACGGACATGCACACCAGACCACAGAAGAATCCGCAGATGGGGCAGATGAGATTATCTTAAAGCCTGAAACCGCTGCAAGATTTGGCGTAGCAACCGATACCGTATCATTAAAGCCTGCATGGCGCACAATAAAGGTCACCGGACAGATCATATCCTCACCAAGCGACGCCTCAGTCGTGACCGCACCGACATCAGGTATAGTGTCCTTCGTTCCTGGCATCACCACCGGCTATCAAGTAAAATCCGGCGCACCCATAGCACGCATATCATCAAAAGGCTTGACAGGAGGAGACCCAAACGAGAGCGCAAGGGCCTCTATGGAAGCGGCAAAGCGTGAACTTGACCGTATCGCCCCGCTCCATCAGGAAGGCATAGTCTCCACACGCGAATACAATGCAGCTCTGGCTGCTTACGATGCGGCCCGTGCTGCCTATAGCGGACAGGCGGCATCCGGGACAGCATCGGCAACGACTTCAGGCGCTATAACCTCCCTCCTGGTATCCCAAGGCCAATACGTAGATGCCGGCGCACCCATTGCCACAGTATCATCAAACACCCGCCTCACACTACAAGCCGACCTGCCAGAAAAGTATCTTAATTTCCTACCGCTCATCGATGACGCCAACATCCGCCTGTCATACAGCGACACAACCATTCCCCTGTCATCGCTAAACGGAAAACGCATCACCACATCTGCAGCGGCTTCATCCACCCTGCCCGGCTACATACCGGTTGTTTTCACTTTCGACAACAACGGCACGGCAATCTCAGGAGCCATGACAGAGGTATACCTTAAAGCCGGCATACCCGGTGAGTCTGTTGTCCTGCCATTAGAGGCCATCAGCGAACAGCAAGGACGGAATTTCGTGTATGTAAAGGTAGATGATCATGGCTATGTGAAGACTCCTGTAGAAATCGCCGGACGTGACGGACAGGATGTCATCATATCATCTGGACTTACTCCCGGCGACCAAGTCGTTACACACGGAGCATCCATAGTCCGTATGGCAGAGACATCTGGAGTTGTACCAGAAGGGCATCACCATCATTAACAAATAAAACAGAACACAAAAAATGCTGAACCGTATAATCAAGTTCTCGCTCACCAACCGTATAACGGTGGTGGCGGCAGCTATTGTGCTGCTACTTGCCGGCACCATTGTGTTGCTGCGCACTGAAGTCGATATTTTTCCAGACCTTAACGCCCCAACTGTAGTGGTGATGACAGAAGCACCTGGACTTGCCCCAGAAGAGGTCGAAAAACTTGTAAGCTACCCTATAGAGACAGCTGTAAACGGCGCAACAGACGTGCGGCGTGTCCGGTCGTCTTCTTCCACAGGATTCTCTGTGGTATGGGTTGAATTCGACTGGGGGACTGACATCTACCGAGCACGTCAGATTGTATCCGAACGTCTGCCGGAAGTTGCCGAACGTCTGCCTGCAGGCGTCAAGACCCCAACAATGGGCCCGCAGTCATCAATCCTCGGTGAAATAATGATAATAGGACTTACAGCAGATTCCACCTCGATGAGCGACCTACGCACCATCGCCGACCGCACAATACGCCCACGTCTGCTGGCTATGGGTGGTGTGTCCCAGGTATCAGTCATCGGAGGAGACATCAAAGAATACCAGATACGCATATCACCGGAATCCATGCGCCATTATGGTGTCACCCTCGATGAGGTGATGGCAGCCGTAAACGGAATCAACGACAATGCCTCAGGAGGCGTACTATATGAATACGGCAACGAATACCTCATAAAGGCCGATATGAACACTACTTCTACCGAAGACATCGGCCAGGCCGTAGTACGCTCAGACAGCAACGGTATAGTACTGGTTTCAGACATCGCAGATGTAAGCCTGGGACACAAGCTTCCACGCATAGGCACAGCTTCCGTGGAGGCACACCCGGCCGTAATACTCACCGTAACAAAACAACCGGCTGCCGGCACAATAGCACTGACAGAAAATATCGACAAATCACTGGAGGAGCTGAAGTCCACCCTCCCCTCTGATGTGAATATTTCCACCGACATATTCCGCCAGAGTTCCTTCATTGACAACTCCATTTCCAACCTACAGGAATCGCTGCTCGAAGGCGCGCTGTTTGTAATAGTGGTGCTATTCTTCTTCCTGATGAATATACGTACCACACTGATCTCCCTGGTGGCCCTTCCTTTGTCTGTAATAATATCAGTACTGGTTCTCAACCTGATGGGATATACCATCAATACCATGAGCCTGGGAGGAATAGCGATTGCCATCGGGTCTCTTGTCGATGATGCCATAGTCGATGTCGAAAACGTATATAAACGGTTGCGCGACAACCGGTCACTCCCACCTGGGAAGCGGCAGTCCACCATATCAGTTGTATACCATGCATCTGCCGAAGTGAGGATGCCGATATTCAATTCGTCGCTAATAATAATCGCAGCCTTCCTTCCTCTGTTCTTCCTCACAGGTATCGAAGGAAAGATGCTTATACCGCTGGGAGTCTCGTTCATCGTGGCGCTCATAGCGTCTACAATTGTGGCCCTGACAGTCACTCCGGTCCTATGCAGCTACCTCCTGGGGAGCAGCAAGGCAATGTCCAACCTTGACAAGCAGCCATGGATAGCCGTCAAGATACGCAACATGTACTCAAAAGGGCTGCTATGGAGCATGGGGCATAAAAAAGGGCTGCTATGGGGCACCGGAATACTGTTCATTATATCCAGCGTATTGTTCTTTACTCTGGGTCGCAGTTTCTTACCGGGCTTCAATGAAGGTTCGTTCACAATAAACATATCCGCACTGCCAGGCATATCGCTTGAACAGAGCGATGCCATCGGAGCTGAAGCCGAACGCATCATACTTTCAACCCCTGAAGTACTGACAGTCGCACGCAAGACCGGACGAGCAGAATTGGATGAACACTCACAAGGGGTGAACGGCTCCGAACTTGAAGCGCCATATAGGCTGAAAGACCGCTCACGCAGTGAAGTACTCGCCGAACTACGTTCAAGGCTATCACAGATACCGGGAGCTGCAATCGAGATAGGACAGCCTATTTCACACCGCATCGATGCGATGCTTTCAGGCACTGAAGCCCAGATAGCAATCAAACTATTCGGTGACGACCTGCAGCAACTATACTCAACAGGAAGCAAGATTAAGAATGCGATATCCGGTATTGAAGGGATTGTCGATGTCAACGTTGAGCAACAAGTCGAACGCCCCCAGCTTGATATACGCCCGCGACGCGGACTCATGGCCCGGTACGGTATAACGAATGCGGCATTCAACCAGTTCATAAATGTCGCCCTTGGCGGAGAGGTAGTGTCTCAGGTCTACGAGGACGGTTTACCTTACGATATTACCGTCAGGTTGGACGATTCCAGACGCGGCTCTGCTGAAAATATAGCCGACCTGATGATTGACTCAAACCAAGGAAAAATCCCGCTAAGCTATATAGCGGACGTCGTATCTGCCACCGGACCGAATACAATAAACCGCGAGAACGTAAAACGCCGCCTCGTCATATCGGCAAATGTCGATGGGCGCGACCTTCGGGGAGCGGTCAACGACATACGCAATGCCATCGGTTCATCAGTACAGCTTCCGGAGGGATACTACATCAACTACGGCGGCCAATTTGAAAGCGAGGCTCAAGCTTCACGCACCCTTTTGTGGGCCACACTCGGAGCACTGCTCATCATACTGATGCTGCTCTACCACGAATTCAGGGACATGCCCCAGTCGCTGGTCATCCTTATAAACATGCCACTGGCTATGATTGGAGGCATACTTATACTTAGGTTGACATCCGGTGAGCTGAACATTCCGGCCATAATAGGCTTTATATCCCTGTTAGGGATCACTACCCGTAACGGCATGCTACTGATATCACGCTACAACCACCTGCGCGATGAAGGCGTCAGCCTCGTTGAGCGCATACGCACCGGATCGTCCGACCGCCTTCTGCCGATTGTAATGACTGCCCTAACCTCCGCCCTGGCCCTGATACCGCTTGCGCTACGAGGAGGCGAACCTGGCAACGAGATACAGTCTCCGATGGCCATCGTGATTCTCGGGGGACTCATCTCATCAACTATCCTCAACGTGTTCATAGTCCCTGTGCTATATTACATGATTACAAAAAGAAAAGAAAAATGAGACGTACACGACACATTAATAATCTAATATATGCCCTGGCTGCCATACTCAGCACGCAGACAATATCGGCCCATGACATCGACAGGATAGCGGCAGAAATGGCCGGGCGCAACCTTGCTGTAGCATCAAGTTCGGCATCCATGGAATCAGACCTTTTATCCCTGAAGGCTGAAAACCAACTTGAAGCCCCTGAGATTGAGTTCGAGCACCTATGGGGCGGGAAAGGAGCAAAAGACAAAACCGGCATAACTGTAAGCCAAGGCTTTGACTGGCCTGGGGTATATGCGGCAAGGTCAAAGGCCATCAGCATACAGAAGCAGACCATCGGCCTGCTCCATCGTGCCAACCTCCTTGACAAGGCACTTGAAGCAAAACTGGCCATCTACGACCTTATATATGCACGCCAGCAACTTGCCCTGGTAGACACAATAAGCGCCAACATAGGGCGCATATTAGCCGCCACCGAATCTGGATACCGTCGTGGCGAATACACAATATTAGACGTCAACCGACTAAAAGTGGAGACCGTCAACATACAGCGCCGCCACCGCGACATAGCATCGCGTATAGCTATGCTAACAGCCTCCATCAATGCCCTCAACGGGGGTAAAGATGCTTCTGAGATGACAGACGGCCTGAATGCATTCCCACCTGAGCATATGCTTTCCTACGGAGAATATGCCGATGAAGCTGAAAGGCTCGACCCCACCCTCGAGGCGGCAAGGATGGGGCAACAGGCCGCCAAGCAAATGGAAACCGCAGAAAAACGCTCGTCATTCCCTGGATTCTCACTAGGCTACCGTTATTCACGTGAGGAAGGCATCAATTTCCACGGATTCACGGCCGGGATTTCCCTGCCGTTCCTCAGGAAAAACTACCGGAAAGAATCTGCAACGGCACTTGCGCTGGCCAATTCATATGATGGAAACGAAGCGCTTGTATCAAGGATCGCACAGATTAAGGCTGCATACGAAAACGCCTCCAGGCTACGCGATGACAATGCAGCATTTGCCGCCGTATTTGAAAACAGCGACAACATACGCCTCCTATCACGCGCATATGCCGGCGGACAGATGTCAAGCGTTGAGTATCTCACAGACATAAACTACTTCCTGGATGCAAACCTCACCTACCTACAGAGCCGCTACGACTATGCCATAGCCCTCGCACAGCTCAACAGGTACACATTGCTACAATACCTCTGAAAATAACACATTAAATTACAATATCCCCCGCTTTACATGGTAGTGAAG
This sequence comes from Muribaculaceae bacterium, assembly GCA_009775535.1. GTDB lineage: Bacteria > Bacteroidota > Bacteroidia > Bacteroidales > Muribaculaceae > CAG-873. The sequence goes on along the minus strand of VSPW01000034.1, from coordinate 1,575 downwards.
CGGGGGATATTATTATGCCTTCAATCCGACGACTTCTGGAAACGGCGGTTGGTCAAGGCGAAGCGAACAAGCAGATAATTTATAGGAATACATATCAGCATAGCCGGCAACAAAGCATACGCTTTGCCTACAACACCAGTAAACATTGCAACCAACAATGTCTGCAGCCCAAGATTTATAATATGGCTGGCTGCAAACGATGCAGCATTCTTTTTATTGGGACGGGTATGGAATGTGAAATAATTTGACAAAATAAAATTCACACAGAAACTGATACCATAGCTCACCGGAGCACCGGCCAAAGCAGACATACCTGCCAATTCTACCAGCGCAACATAAAAGACATATTGCAATACAGTTGCCACACCTCCTACCATCACATACCGCACAAGCTCAACTTTCTGGCTTGAAGAGCGTGCCACTGATCTTATAATATCCTTTACATCCATACGGTTGATTATATAATACAAACTGTATCTTAGCCCGTCATTCAACAGCCAATAACGGTATTGGACCGCCTATACAACGCCACAAATTTCGTCAGAATTCCCGGAATCTGCAATGATTCCACCGAAAAAACCAAATAATTAAATCGCCCCAGCGTCCTGCAATGCTGAAGCGACGGATAAGATAATATTGATACCGCAACCCGGCAATATTCGATGTAGAAATATTCCTGTCCTCGCATCAAAACTGGAATAGTCAAGGCCGGACATGGATTGTTCCAAGTCCGGCCTTGAATTAATTGTATACTGACAGGGCGACGGCTATTTCAGTGTGCCGCTTTCTGCCTGCTGGATCATTTCCTTGCTGGCCGTAATATATATCTCTACACGGCGGTTCTGGGCACGTCCCTCTGAAGTGTCGTTCGATGCTACATAGTCTTGCATCGGCAGCCCCTCAGCCTGAATACGTGTAGGCTTCACCCCACTGTTCACCAGATATGTCATCACAGCATCCGCACGGCCTGTAGCTACACGCTCGTTAACGGCATATGTCCCAGTATTGTCCGTAAATCCCAATACCGTAACATCTGTCCCGGGATTGTTTATCAGATTGTTGGCAAAGCCGGTAAGGTCCTTCTTTGCATTTGCACTCAACGATGTACCGTTAAGAGGGAACAGTATACCGCCATCAAAAGTCACCTTGATAGCCTGAAGGCCGTTATTGTCCTTAACATCCTCGACCTTGGCCTGCTCTGCAAGCTGTGCCTCCAGCTCCTTCTTCTGCTTGTCCATCTTGTTGCCGATGAGCGTACCGGCGCCAGCGCCTACGGCTGCACCTATGGCAGCACCTATGCCTGCTCCCTTGCCGCCGCCGATAAGAGCACCCAGGCCAGCACCCAGGCCAGCACCGCCGCCGCCGCCGATAAGAGCACCCTTACCCGTATTCGTCATTGAAGAACAAGATGTCTGGCCTATCAATAGGCAGGCACTCATCAATGCCGCCCCTGCTACATGTAATAGTTTCATAATTTCAAATTTTACTTTATGTTTGATTAATTGTTGAATTTACGCAATTTAAACAGTATCTCTATACTTTTTTATCCTAACCTTCTGACTTACACATATACCG
>VSPW01000033.1 GCA_009775535.1 Muribaculaceae bacterium | reverse complement strand
GTGGTCGATGGCTTCCCTAGCGGCCTCGGTCACAGAGCCCATGGCAATTATTACGCGGTCGGCATCGGCAGCGCCATAGTAATCAAACAGGCCATATTTGCGGCCGGTTATCTCGGAAATCTTGTTCATGTATTCCTCTACGATCTCCGGCACGGCATCGTAGTAGGTGTTGCATGATTCGCGGTGCTGGAAGAATACGTCACCGTTTTCTGCCATGCCGCGTGCCACCGGCTTCTCCGGATTCAGCGCGCGTGAGCGGAATTCGGCAAGGGCCTCACGGTCGAGCAGCGGGGCAAGGTCGTCTGTCTCCAGCATCTCGATCTTCTGTATCTCATGGCTTGTACGGAATCCGTCGAAGAAGTTGACGAAAGGCACACGCGACTTGATTGACGCCAGGTGGGCCACACCGGCAAGGTCCATGACCTCCTGTACAGAGCCTTCGGCCAGCATAGCGAAACCTGTCTGACGCACAGCCATGACATCCTGGTGGTCGCCGAAGATGCTCAGTGCATGCGATGCAAGCGTACGTGCCGACACGTGGAACACGGTAGGAAGTAGCTCACCGGCGATCTTATACATGTTAGGGATCATAAGGAGCAATCCCTGCGATGCGGTATAGGTAGTGGTGAGAGCACCGGCCTGAAGTGAGCCGTGTACAGCGCCGGCCGCGCCGCCTTCACTCTGCATCTCCTGTACCAGGACGGTTTCCCCGAAAATGTTCTTGCGGCCTGCGGCAGCCCATTCATCCACGTATTCGGCCATTGTCGAAGACGGGGTGATAGGATAGATTGCGGCCACTTCGCTGAACATATACGAAATGTGGGCGGCAGCCTGATTACCGTCGCAAGTCAGAAATTTCTTTTCTTTACTCATAAGATGTAATCTGTTTATAGTGATTATTCGTTGCCTCTAACAGTTTTGTTGTCAGCAGCCTGTCTTGCATGCGCAACAAGCGCCGCGCAGACATGGCTTTTCCACGCGAAGTTACACATTTGTCCGCTTATGGCCAAACTTTTTAAAGTCTTTGAAACGAATTTAGAAAAACTTATAACTATTTATTATCCATATGCATTACGAGGCCTTACCGGCACCCGCCGGACCGCCGCTTTTCAACGGGGCGGCAACGGAAGGATCTCACCTGCCGACTTCTTGTGCAGGATCACCGCGGCCAGGCGCGAGACGTACACTGTCCCTTCAAGCGCAGGAAGCGGCCCGACCGACACTTCGGCCACCTGCACGGCACGGCCGGATTCATGCCACCATAGATACAAACCCACGGTAAAGCGCTGTCTGTCAACCACAGCAACAGCCCTATGCTTACGGCACAGGCATCCTATATCATCGGCAACCCCTATCATTTCCAGGCTTCCTAAGCCGTCAAGGATGCTGCCCATATGCGGGAACTGCTTCCCCACTGCCGCCGATGCCGACGCCACTGCCGAATATACCTTGCGGATGCTCTCTTCGGCAGCGGACACACCGGCCTGTTCAGGCTCAATGGAACGTATCCATTCCCAACAGGCCTCGACAGCGTCTTCACCCGATGCCGAAATCCTTTCGGAATAAGCATAGAGACCATATCCGGCTGAAATGCCATACTCCTCCATCCTCGCACGTTTCCATTCACCTAAATCTGAAGGCAATGCAAGCGGATAAGGATATCCAGGATGTGAAAAATATATCTCACCTTCCGCACCGGTGGCCCTCACCACTGCAGGGGCGAGTACCTTCCTGAGCCTGTCGGCCGCCATCTGGCGCTCAATCTCGCCGCAGATAGTGGCAAAGGCAATCTCGGTAGTCTCCGGCAACAGAAGCCGACTGTAATCGTCATGCATAGCGGTGTACCCTAATTCTCGCGGTCAATTATATAGTCGAATATGGCCATGAAGCCCCGTGTGATTTCCGATGGGGGGAACTGGGCTATTATCCCTGCCGCCTCATCACGCAGCGATGCCATTTTTGCATATGCATACCCTATGCCTCCCTCTTCCACGGCAAAGTCGATCAGTTGCTGTATCTCAGTATCGTTAAGCTGCTCTTTCCGCGAGAGCTCCACCATATCCTGACGCCTAGGGGATGTGGAATTTGTCAGTGCATACAGCAGCGGAAGCGTTATCTTCCCTTCTCGCAGGTCGTTGCCTACCGGTTTGCCGATAGACTCGCCAGTGGCCACATAATCGAAAATATCATCCTTTATCTGGAAGCATTCCCCAAGCAGCCGGGCAAACATCGACAGTGTGTCGATCCTCTCGTCGTCCACTCCTGCCGCGAAACAGCCCATCCTTGCGCAGGCCACAAACAGCGATGCCGTCTTACGGTTGATTATCTCGAAATACGCCTCTTCGGTCAGCGTGTGGTAGCGGGCATTGTATATCTGGTCCAGCTCTCCCAGCGACAGCTGCTTGCCCAGGTCACTTATCGACTCCACTATACGGATGTCGCCTGTAGAAATGGCCTGCTGCAATGCCACAGACACAAAGAAGTCGCCCACCAGCACGGCTATATGGTTGTCCCACGAACTGTTTACAGTCGGTGTACCGCGCCGCATCTTGGACTCGTCGATCACATCGTCATGTATTAGCGATGAGTTGTGCAACAGCTCTACAGCGGCGGCTGATGCTATGACCTGCCGCGACACCGCACCGAACATTTTAGCGCTGAGTATGACTATAATCGGGCGTATCTGCTTGCCTTTTGTCTTCAGGTAGTTGGTGACAATGGCGTTCATCAGCGAATTGGACGACTCCAGCTGGCGTGATATAAGGTCATTAAGCGCCTGGAGTTCGGGGGCGATGGATTGCTGTATTTCTTCGATTGTCGTCATGTAAGGCTGGTTCAATATGGCGCAAAGTTACTAAATCTTATTATATTGAAGATGATTTGTGGTATATTTTGCTAAAATTAAGGGAAATATATTCAGTTTATTCCTGGCTGGATGCAGCATTGACATATATTGTGGTATCGTCTATGCCGGCTTCGGCCAATGCCTCACGGCGTTCGCGGCAAGTGCCGCAAGTGCCGCAATGGTGCTCGCCTCCGCGGTAGCATGAATATGTTGTCGAATAGTCGATCCCCAGCGAAGCCCCGCGAATTGCTATCTGGCCCTTAGTAAGCCCTGTGTAAGGAGCCCGCAGCTCTACCCCAGCAAAAGTCCCTTTTGCGATTGCAGCGCCCATGGCGTCCACAAATTCCGGCCGGCAGTCGGGATATATTGTGTGGTCTCCGGCATGGTTGGCCAACATCACGGCCTTGAGGCCACGGCTCTCAGCCAGTCCTGAGGCGACTGCCAGCATAATCCCGTTGCGGAAAGGCACGACGGTGGAACGCATGTTGTCATCGGCATAGTCTCCGTCAGGTATGGCGTCAGCCCCCGACAGCAGCGATGACGAGAAGTACCGTCCCATGAATTCAAGCGGTATCTCCACAAGCGGTATGCCAAGAGAGGCGCAATGCAAGCGTGCACACGCTATCTCACGGGCATTATGGTTCGAGCCATAATCGAACGTCACCGCAAGCGCTATCGACGGCGCATATTCATGCAGCATGGTGACGGAGTCCATACCTCCGGAAAGCACCATCAAAGAATCCTTTTCCATATCAACAAAACCTTTGGGTCAAAAATCGTTCCTGAAAGCAGCCAGCATACGTTGGCGCACCATGTCCTGGTGGTCGGCATCGCCATAGTTGGCAAAGGGGTATATGGATATGCCCCCACGTGGGGTGAATAGCCCTATCACCTCCAGATATCTCGGATCCATCAGCCTGACAAGGTCCTTCATTATTATATTTATGCAGTCCTCGTGGAAATCGCCGTGGTTGCGGAACGAGAACAGGTAAAGCTTCAGGCTCTTGCTCTCCACCATCTCCTCACGCGGTATATAGTTTATGACTATGCGTGCGAAGTCAGGCTGCCCTGTCTTGGGGCAAAGCGAAGTGAACTCCGGACAGGTGAATGTGACAAGATATTCGTTTTCCGGATGCTTGTTCTTGAAGGTCTCAAGCACCCCTGGGGAATATTGCGTAGGGTATTTCACTCCGGTGTCACCCAGCAGGGTCACTCCCGGCATCTCTTCTTCTGTTCTCATTTATCAGGTTGTCTTACATTAGGCCGACAAAATTACCAAAAGCCTCACAATTATGCAAACAGCGCGGACATATCCCGGTGGATACGTCCGCGCTGCCCATATAACATGACGCTGATTACTTTTTCTTCTTGGAAAGGTTGTAAAGGCGAGGATCAGCCTTCTGCAGCGCATCGAGGTCGGCTTCTGACGCCTTCCTGAAGTCCTTAAAGGATGCCGGATAGCCTGTGATGGTCACGCTTCCGCCACCGAGGTTCATGAATGTGCGGGTAGTCTTGATCTGCGGTTCAAGCAATATGTCCGCATTGCTTTCCTCAACCATATCGGCAATGAGGTTGCGTATGCGTTCTTTTGTCGAAAGGCCGCCCCACAAAGAGAATCCCCATGATGCGGTACGGGTGATCTTGGGCTGTATGTCAAGGTCTGCCACCACCGGATATTGCACCACAGCGGTCTCCACTGCTGCCGTAGCCGATGTCTTCTTGACCGTCGAACATGATGTGAGGCCCAGTACGGCCACCACCATAATCAATAATATCTTCTTCATAGCCAAAAACTTTTCGGGGTAATTTACCGGCTGGCCTCTTTAAAATTCTTATATGTAGCGGGGTATCCTGTAACGGTGATCTCGCGTATCTTGCCGCGCTTGTAGCGTGCATCATACTGCATGTGCACCATCACATCGGCATTCCCGTTGGCCTTCAACGCCTCGGACACAGCGGTCGCGATGATGGACTTGTTGCCGCCACGGCGTACACTCTTGGGGAATTTGTAATAGAATGAGATTTTCTGGTTTGACACTGCAAGGCCGGCAGTATTGTCGCTTGTCAGCTCGGTAGCTACATCCTGTGTGGTGGATGTCTTTTTCACAGTCGAACACGATGTCGAGGCCATTAATGCCATCAGCACCGCTGCGGAAATAATAACTTTTTTAATTGTAAAATTGGAAATAACTGTTATAGAATAAATCAGAAATAAAGGTGTGAGTGTATTTTCTATATTAAGGTTTAAAAATCAGATGTTTTTGTAAAATTATGTAAATACATCGAAGGGCCATCAAGACGCCTGCGTGTTTAACATTTATTTAACACTGGCCGCCATGTAAAAAACGGAAGCAGACATCTACGTGGAGAAAATTTCTTAACTTTGCCGGATGGAAAAAATCAGGAACCTTCTGGGCTGGGGACGGCGCTACATTTCATTCACACTGCTGATTGTGGTGGCATATCTGGCCTTTTTGCTGTTTTTCAATGAAAACTCTATGATGAGGTCGATAGACCTTGACCGCACCATAGACAGCCTGCGCACGGAGATACGCGTCAACCAGGACTCACTGGAATATTACAAGGCGCTCAACAACCGCTTGTCCACGTCACCTGAAGAGATGGAACGCGTCGCACGCGAACAGTATAACATGAACCGTCCGGACGAGGACGTATACGTATTCAAATGAAAAAAACCGTAAAGAATCCGCCCAAATGGGCTACATATTGCATAACGGCCGGACTTCTGGCCGTAGCGGCAGGAATAATGATGCCCCTGCTCCTCGGACTTGGAAACGGGACATACAAATGGGTATACGCCGCCGGTGCGCTGGTGTCACTTGCCGGCCGCGTGGCCGGAGGCTACCGCGGCAGCGAAGTCAGGCTAAAACGCCTGTACCGCATGGAGGCATGGAGCTCGGTGATGTTCTGCGCCGGCGCATTCTTCCTCTTCTACGGCACAGCGCCCCGCGACTGGATCGCATTCACCCTTGCCGGTGGACTGATAATAGTATTCACCTCATGGCGCATACCCAGGGAAATCAACAAACTGCAGCGTAATGAAGGCGGAAAAGCTAATAAATAGTTAAATTATCAACACAGTTGGGCCTAATTCGCAATAGATTTACTAATTTTGCGCCCTATCATGGGATATAATTTCACCATAGACCAAGGCAACACCGCGGCCAAGGTTGCAGTGTGGCACAACGACCGGATTTTGGAAGTCGACTGTTACCGGCGGCTCACCACCGCCCACATACAGTCACTGGCCCGTAAATATCCCCCAAGCGCCGCCATATACTGCACCGTGACATGCAAAGGCGGAGAAATCGTCGGAGAGCTGAAGAGGCTTTGCCCATGCGTGTACACCATGATGGCATCCACCCCCCTGCCAGTGAAAATCGGATACCGCACACCGGCGACACTGGGGCTCGACAGGATAGCGGCCGTAGTAGGCGCATACACGTCGGCGGCCGGCAAATGGGCTCTTGTCGTAGATATCGGCACGGCCATCACCTATGACGTGCTTTCACCTGAAGGCGTGTTCATAGGCGGCAACATAGCCCCCGGAGTGTTCATGAGGCTTGAGGCCCTGAACCACTATACGGCACGGCTTCCGCTGGTGGAGACCGGTGGCGAATGCCCGGAATGGGGCTACGATACGGAAACAGCGCTGCGGTCGGGGGCAATATCGGGTGTGATAGCAGAACTCGACCTATACAGGCGGAGGCTGCCCGGAGAAGCCATGGTGTTCCTCACCGGAGGCGCTGTAGACCTGATAGCGCCAAGGGTGGAACTCCCGGTGACAGTGGACCATCATCTCGTACAGAAAGGACTAAACAGCATAATAAACTATAATGAGAATAAATAAAGCATTTCTGACCCTGGCTGCCGCCGTGATGGCCCTGGCCGCAACCATACCCGCCACACAGGCGCAGAACACCATGGTCACCTCGCCATATTCACGGTACGGCTACGGCCTGCTGAACGACCATGCCACCTCGATGCAACGCGCAATGGGCGGCGTGGGCTACGCCATGAACTCCGGAAGGCAGATCAATGTGATGAACCCGGCATCGTATGCGGCGATAGACTCATTGACATTCCTGTTTGACATAGGCATGGACATGTCGCTGCAATGGAACCGTGAGGGCAGCAAATACGGGCGAGACTTCGGCGGAGGGCTTGACTACATCACAATGCAAGTCCCCATCACCAAATACCTCGGCGCAAGCGCAGGCCTGCTGCCGTATTCATCAGTAGGATACGCATTCGGAGGCGAGACCGACAACGGCAACGAGACCCGCGAAGGCTCAGGAGGCCTCAACCAGCTATATCTCGGCCTCAGCGGAAAGATAGTGAAAGGGCTCACGGTAGGCGCAAACATATCATACCTGTGGGGCGAAATGACCAACACCGCTTTCGGCATAACCGACCCGGGAGTTACCGGAGGGACAACAGCCCCTGTGGGCAGATACCAGCATGTGATAGACGTAAAGGACTGGCACGTAAACTTCGGTGTGCAGTATACCATCAACATCAGCCGCCTGAACTCACTGACCTTTGGCGCCACATTCAGCCCAGGCAAAGACCTGCACGGCCATACATTCGGCACAGTGACCCACGGCACATCGTCTAGCTCGGGAATACAGTTCTCAACCCCCGACACAATCGGCTACTCACGGCTTGACGGCAACTTCACCCTACCCGACACATGGGGAGCCGGCATAGCTTACAAATGGAACCAGAGGCTATTGGCCGAGGTCGACTTCACATACCAGAACTGGAAGGACGCCAAATTCAAGGCAATCGAGGGATGGGAGTCTACTACATTCGACAACCGCTGGAAAGTGGCCGCCGGCATACAGTACCAGCCCAATCCCCGCGGAAGCTACCTGAGCCGGATCAATTACCGTATTGGCGGATTCTATAACCACGACTACATCACTATCCGCGGCAATAATGTACGTGACTATGGAGTGTCGGCCGGTTTCGGATTCCCCGTCCCAAGCTTCAAGACGCTGGTGAACCTCACTTTTGAATACCGCCACCGACAGGCCCACCCCGACCCGCTGGTGAAGGAGCAATACTTCAACATAGCAATCGGCGTGAACTTCAACGAAATGTGGTTCTGGCGCAACAAGCTGCGCTAACCAGGAAGCCACATACAAGACGCCATGCACATACGCCTCAGGACTCTGCCCATATACATCACAACCGCCATCACATTGGCGGCATGGGCCGCCACATCCGGATGCTCGGAGGAAGAACGGCAATATGTGGCCAACCTCTCAGAGCCGGAGACTATGCCTACCATGCTGACGGAAGACGTACTGACATTGGTAAGCGACTCCGGATACACACGATACCGCATGACAGCTCCGCTGTGGCTGATGTTTGACGAGGCCGCCGATCCCCACTGGACCTTCCCGCAGGGGGTCACCGTACAGCAGTTCGACGAGCAGTTCCGCCCATCGGCATCAATGGACTGCGACTCAGCGACCTACTACAGCGACCGCAAGATATGGGAATTTGAAGGCGATGTGGTGGTCATAAACACACTCGGCGACTCCATACTTACACAACAACTGTTCTGGGACGTCAACGACCAGAAGATATATAACGATGACGAATTCATCCATATCGTGCGCCAGGACAGGATAATAGAAGGTTACGGGTTTGAATCGAACCAGGATGTGACACGCTTCAAGGTCAAACGGCCGCAACTCATAATACCGATACGCAACCTGCGCCGCGGCGACACCGACCAGCAGGCTCATGCACAAAACCTTGAACCCGTCCAGGACACCATCACCGACATGGACAGACGCCGGCGTCACGGCGCACCTGTAAGGGCATCACAGAGAGCCCGCACCAGGGACACGCAGACAGAAGAGGACACACCATTCCGGCCTGAGCAGCCAGCAAGGCTTCCTTTACGTCCAGAGCCCAACTAACACCACAAGAACCAACAAACAAAAGCCATCATGCTCACCTGGGTAGCCATATCGACAATATCGCTCATATTTTCCGCACTGTTTTCCGGTACGGAAATAGCCTTTGTGACCTCCGACCGCGTGCGTGCGGAAATCGACAACAAGCGCGGAGGGCTGATATCCCGTGTGATAAACCGATTCCACACCCATTCCGAATTCTTCATTTCGACAATCCTGGTAGGCAACAACATCATGCTGGTGATATACGGCATGGGGGCGGCGGCCATTATCGAGCCGTGGCTGCATGAGAGCTGCGGTATAAATTCCGAATTCCTGATCCTGCTACTGCAGACGCTCATATCCACAGCCGTCATACTCATAACAGGCGAATTTTTCCCAAAGGCGATATTCCGGATAAACCCAAACAACTCCCTGCGCATATTCGCACTACCGATATACCTCTTCTACATCGTGCTCTACCCGATATCGATGTTCTCCACATGGCTGTCCAAGATGCTGATGAAGCTTTTCGGCATAAAAGCCGAAAACCAAAAACTGCCGCTCATATCGGTAGGAGACCTCAACGACTACCTGGAAGAGACAATCGACAACCTTGAGGAAAAACAGCATGTGGTGGAAAACGAAGTAAAGATATTCCGGAACGCCCTCGACTTCTCAAGCACTCACCTGCGCGACTGCATGATACCCCGCAATGAAATCGTGGCAGTCCCGCTTGACACACCGCGAACGGAACTCAGCCGGCTGTTCACTTCATCGGGCCGTTCAAAGATAATCGTCTACAACGGCGACATCGACACCATAATGGGCTACATACATGTAAGCGAACTGTTTGACCCGTCGACCGACTGGCGCTCCCACATAAAGCCGGTTCTCTATGCCCCTGAGACCCTCCTTGCAAACAAGATGATGCGCAGGCTACTTGGCGAGAAACGCTCGATAGCCATCGTGGTGGACGAATTCGGCGGCACAGCCGGAATGGTGACCCTCGAAGACCTGGTGGAAGAGATATTCGGGGATATCCAGGACGAGCATGACAAGAGCGGACTTACGGCACGCACCATCTCACCTGGCGTCTACGAGTTCTCCGGACGCTACGAAATATCCATGCTCAACGAGAACTACCATCTCGAAATACCTGAAGGGGATGAATACCAGACACTCGCCGGATATATCCTGTTCTCTACCGGCACTATACCCGCCCAAGGGGAAACGGTGACCCTAAGAGGCCTCTCGCTTGAAATAGTCAAGAAGTCGGCATCAAGGCTGGAAATGATACGGGTCACGGTAAACCCCGAAACAGACCAAATGGACTGACCACAGCTCACATTTAACCAACATTAACACCTCTTTTTCTTGCCCATGGCATAAAAAGGGGCTAACTTCGCACACCGTTATCACCTTAAAACTCTACCGTACATAACTGCCTAAATTCCGCGATGATTCCATTAATGCTGACCATTTTTGTGGCGGGCTACCTGATGATAGCCTTCGAGCACATGTTCAAGATCAACAAGGCAACATTCGCCCTCATAATGTGCGGGCTGCTATGGGCGGTCTATTCCGTATCGACCCATGACCCCAATCTGTCCAGCGAACTTGTGGTAGCCCTCGGCGACACCTGCGAGATTGTGGTGTTCCTCATCGGCGCGATGACCATTGTGGAGCTGATAGACAGGTATGGCGGCTTCAACATCATCGTCCACAGGATTCATGCCGGCAACAAACGGTCGCTGATGTGGGTACTGGCATTTGTCACGTTCTTCATGTCAAGCATCCTGGACAATATGACAAGCACCATAATAATGGTGATGATGCTGCGGCGCATGCTAGCCGACCAGAAGGAACGGTGGATGTTTGCCGGGGTGATAGTCATCGCCGCCAACAGCGGCGGGGCATGGTCGCCAATAGGCGACATAACCACCATCATGCTGTGGATGAAGAACTATGTATCCTCGATAGACCTTATCCTGAACCTGCTCGTCCCGTGCATAGCATCGGTGATAGTCCCATGTGCCATAGCATCGAGATACATAAAGCCCCAGCCAGTGGAACAGCTCAACGCACAGGACACACGCATAGGTTACGAAATATCGAAGGAGCACCGCGGGCTCAGCAAGCTCATACTCGTATGCGGAGTCGCCGGACTGCTGCTTGTACCTGTTTTCAAAGCCACTACAGGGCTTCCGCCATATATGGGCATACTCATATCGCTGGGCTTCCTGTGGCTGCTTACGGAACTGATAGTGGTGCACTACCAGCTTGACGGCAAGATGGAGGGCCGCATATCACAGTCGCTGCGCGCGATAGACATGTCCACCATACTCTTTTTCCTGGGCATACTCCTTGCGGTAGGCGCGCTCCAGCAGGCTGGCATCCTCAACACAATGGCCACCTGGCTCAACGAGAGCCTGCATGAGCCGTATACCATAAACGGCATTATCGGCATACTGTCCTCAATTGTCGACAACGTACCCCTGGTGGCAGCATGCATGAACATGTACCCTGTGGCAAGCGATGCAATGGTGGCGGCAGCCTCCGACCCGACATACATGCAATATTTCGTTGAGGACGGACTGTTCTGGCATCTGCTCACATTCTGCGCGGGCGTAGGAGGAAGCATGCTCATAATCGGGTCGGCGGCAGGCGTCGTGGCAATGGGCATTGAGAAGATTCCATTCATGTGGTATCTTAAGCGCTTCTCCTGGATGGCCCTTAGCGGCTATCTGGCCGGTATAGCCTTCATCTGGCTGGAGACCCTCGTAATAGAGATATAGATAGATAAACTAATATAACTTTTGTTAAATATACACAAAACATTGTCGGTTTTATCGGCAGTCTTTACTTATTTACATAAATATATTTGCAAAGGGGACGAATTTGTTGTAACTTTGCACAGACTTCAGGGTCGGAGGGGGCAGGCGCTTCCTCCGATTTTGTTTACCGTACATACAATCCTATGTTAGACAAACAAGAACTCACAGAAACCATCAACCGCGCCATCGGAGAGACCGGTGACGGTGACCTGTTCCTGGTAGGGGTCAACGTAACCCCCGACAACCGCGTGACCGTGGAGATTGACGCCGCTGGCGGAGTAGACATCGAGGCCTGCGTGGCCATCACCCAGGCCATACGCGGACAGTTCGACCCCGAAAAGGAGGATTATGAACTGGAAGTGGGGTCTGCCGGGCTGACCACACCGTTCAAAGTGATAGAGCAGTATGTAAAGAACATAGGCAACCAGGTCGATGTGCTCACCCGCGACGGCAGGAAGGTACACGGACGGCTGGTAGAAGTCAATACCGCCGACATGCGCTTTACCGTTGAAGTGCCCACAAAGGTAAAGGAAGAGGGCATGAAGCGTCCCGTACTGACCGACGTGCCGCACGAATTTGCCATTGCCGACTGCAAGTCGGTGACCTATGCGATAGACTTCAAATAGCGCAAAGGCCCACAAAGAAAAGGACTAGAAACAAAAACAGCATAACATCACACTTAATATCCATGGCAAGAAAAGAGGATACACCGAATATGGTGGAACAGTTCGCCGAGTTCAAGGAACTGAAAAACATCGACAAGACCACAATGATAAGCGTTCTGGAGGAATCGTTCCGCAACGTGTTGGCCAAGATGTTCGGCACAGACGAAAATCTAGACGTGATTCTCAACCCCGACAAGGGCGACGTGCAGATATTCCAGAACCTCGAGATTGTGCCTGACGGCGAGGTAGCCAACCCCAACCTCCAGATATCGCTGTCGGACGCACGTGCCGATGACGACCCCGATGCCGAGGTAGGCGAAGACCACACCAAGGAAATAATATTCGCCGATTTTGGCCGCCGTGCCATCCTTAACCTACGCCAGACCCTACAATCGAAGATCCTAGACCTGCAGAAAGAAGCAGTATACGCCAAATTCAAGGACCTTGAAGGAGAGTTGGTCACCGGCGAAGTGTACCAGACATGGTCAAAAGAGACCCTGCTGCTCGATGACGACAAGAACGAGCTTCTGCTGCCAAAGAGCGAGTCCATACCCGGCGACTTCTTCCGCAAGGGCGAGACTGTCCGTGCGGTGATAGCCAATGTCGACAACAAGAACAACAACCCGAAAATCACCGTATCGCGTACCAACGAACAATTCATGCGCCGTCTTTTCGAGCTTGAAGTCCCTGAAATACACGACGGCCTCATCAACATACGCGCCGTGGCCCGCATCCCGGGCGAACGCGCCAAGAT
>VSPW01000032.1 GCA_009775535.1 Muribaculaceae bacterium | reverse complement strand
GGTATCATAAGCCCTAGGGACATGTATGCATTTAACGCCTCGTACCCTTTAAGCCATTGTGCCCCAACATTCCTATCGGGAGCAAATGCATATGCGACAACCGCATATGATAAAAATTGTAGGACATAATAGACAACCGCAAGCAAAAACAACCTGCCGATAGTCCCCATATAACCGCCATACGTAGGGCAACTCACCGGCATGTAGACCGAATATAACCAAAAGTACAATATTACCGCAACGCAAAAGCACCATTGTACCACCAGCATAATATTGATACGCGCTTCACTTGCTGTATGGTCATCAAACACATTTTCACTTTTACGCAATTTATAGAGAGCCTTTCCATATACACCTAAAAAGCGGTGTAAACTTTTGAAATTAAATATAAAGAACACAACAAGAGCGATAAACGCACCAAGTATAAACGAATCGTTCCCTGGATTATGCATCTTCGCCCCAGGCTCAAGGCCATAGAGATAGGATGCAGGACGGGAAGATATAGCCATAGCCGTATCCAACGGATTGACAATTAATGGGCATAGCTCTACATGTACAGTATCCGCCAAGATTACAGAATCATTGACTACGTCGACTACCTCAGATTTTAAATATGTACCACTAATCATTGAATCCAAGGGCATAAACTATTTCAAAGTATGTAAAATGTAATCAACAGCCTCCTCTGGAGTTGCAGCGACATGCCATAATCCGGCATCATCACTTCGCATAAAATCATATTCTATACCTTTATGCAACATCTGTAGCAATGGATCATAATAGCCGTCAACATTGAGTATGACAATATGTCCGTCCCAAAGGCCAAGTTTACGCCATGTTATTATCTCCATGAGTTCTTCAATCGTACCGACACCACCGGGACATGCAATAATACCACAAGCATCCTCCACCATACGGCTTTTCCTTTCGTGCATCGTTGAGGTAGAGACCATTCTTGTCAACCCAGGATGCTGCCATTTTCGTTCAACCATAAAAGCAGGAAGAATGCCGACTGCCTCTCCTCCCTCAGAAAGAACACCATCAATAGCCGCCCCCATTACACCAGTATGTCCCCCACCACATACAAGCGTATATCCGGAACGCCCTATAAGCTCACCCAGATGTCTGGCTGCATCAATAAATCGGCAATCTATCCTACGAGAAGAAGCGCCATATACCGTAATAACTTTAGATGGAGATTTTCCCATATAGAAAAAATTAAATATATTTTTTAAAATAAAGACGCAGAACCAATACTTTTGATTCCACGCCTTTATTTATAATGAAGCCTATTTATTTTACATAGACCTTTTCAACTTTACCTTCTACTGTACGGTGGATATAGATACCCGGAACAAGGTTTTCAGATGAGATCTTAACACCATTCAGATTGTAATATGCCTCTTCGCATACAACAACACCTCCAACAGTGATATTATCAATGCCGCTCTTTATCTTTCTTCCTTCTACAAATGTAGGTGCCTTTTCTGCATGGTTTGACCCACAGCTGATGACGCCTGAACCGTCGGCAGAACCTGTACCAACACGGTATAGAGCCTTTTCGTCTGATGAGCCAAAATTGTCGAACTGGCTTGTTGTACCGACAGATACTTCATCAAATTTATAGAAGCCTACCAGATTTTCTACTGCGGCCGGAGTATTGGAAGCCAACTTCAACTGATCCCCTGTCAAGGCTGCCTTGTAAATATGGACTTCATCAACAGCTCCATTAAAACCTATGCTGCCAAAAGCAAACAAACATGGGTTGTCCGGGAACAAAGGAACACCGACACCGACAGAATAAGTCTTAGATGCTATCTCTACTCCATCCAAATAAGCTTTTATTGTCTTTGTATCTGCATCATATACAAGTGCATAATATGCCCAATCGTCAATGACAATAGATTTGGAGCCAGTTACATTGAAGTTTGCGTAATCGTTTCCGGATTTCTCCTTGCCGTTAAGCACCAATTCGCCATTCTTATTACATGCCAGGAAAAAGCTTCCATTATAATTAATGTGTGTCTCTGGCTGATGGCCTAAGATCACAGCACCACCAAAATAATCACTGTAAGATGAAACATTAGCCCACATACCCATGGTAAATGAGAAATCTATCACCCCCCAATCGGAATAATCTCGATTGAGTCCGAGTACACTTTCTGAAACGCTGATTCGTTGTGCCGTCCTTGTAAAGGAATTAACATTGGTCATCTGGATAGCCTTATTATTGTCTTGAGCAAATGCAAGCATAGGCATTAACGAAAGTAAAACAACACTGAGTAAAATTTTCTTCATAAACTAATTTTTAAGGTTACAAGTATTATTTGGTTTATAAATGCAAAGATATGGATTTATTATCTATTAAGTAGTGTTTTTCAAAAAAATAAAAAACTTATCCCAAACCGAGATAAGTTTTCAAATGTAGCCCATAGGAGAATCGAACTCCTCTTTCAAGAATGAAAATCTTGCGTCCTAACCGATAGACGAATGGGCCATTGAGGACACTAAACCTTAAGCGGCGAGTTTTGCCACATACTTGGCAAGCTTGCTCTTCAGGTTGGAAGCCTTATTCTTTGAGATAGCCTTCTTTGAAGCAAGACGGTCAAGCATTGCGCTTACCTTCTGGAGCTTTACAGCAGCTTCTTCCTTATTTGTCATTTTGCGTAGGTTGCGTACCGCATTACGCGCAGTCTTTGCATAGTAACGGTTGCGCAGACGACGGGCAGCAGTCTGACGGATGCGTTTGATAGACGACTTATGATTTGCCATTTTTTTGAATAACTTTATTTTCTTGTTAATAGTAGCCCATAGGAGAATCGAACTCCTCTTTCAAGAATGAAAATCTTGCGTCCTAACCGATAGACGAATGGGCCTTGCGTAGAAAAGCGGTGCAAAAATAGACATTTTTTTTGATTCTCACAAATTTTTGTACGTAAATACATCATTTTAAGCTTTTTTATTTGTTTTTGGTGTGATTTCATCATAAGCCAAAACTAAAAACCGCATTTATACATAAATTACAACTATATTTGCACCTATATTAATAATATATGTATAACCATGTACACCACCCTGCATTGCATATGCCTTAGGACTGTCCGATATAATGATTCATCTGCAATACTTTCTGCATATTCCAGGGAATGCGGGCTGATGTCATTCCAGATTTCGTCCGGACAATCAAAGGAAGGACGACGCCGCAAGGCATTGACAATGCCCCTATCTTTTATAGAGTGCATATGCGACATAAGGACGGGACGGGATATACATACTATAAAGGAACTTATTCCTTGGGGATGCAACCTACTGGCCATAAACGCTAATCCTATAAAAACATCAATAGCCGTATTCCTTGCCGAAATACTCGGTATCGTGCTTCGCGATAGCCATCCCGACTCAATATTATTTGACTATATAGCCACAGGAATACAACGGCTTGCCAGAATCGACCAAGGCATAGGGAATTTCCATCTGTCATTTTTATACGGATTAAGCCGTTTTCTTGGGATTGAACCTGACTTAGGCACATGGAAACAAGGTTACATATTCGATATGTCGGAAGGTATATTCCGTCCTACCCCACCGCTGCATACCCATTACCTGTCTCCCGAAAAGGCACGCACTGTAGCTGCACTTGCAATGATGTCAGAACGGAACCTAAATATGTTCCGCCTCAACCGCAAACAACGGAATGACATTCTTGATGGCATATTGGAATACTATTCCATTCACTTTTCTCATATTTCTTCGATATCATCAATACAAGTCTTAAGGGAAACTATGGGATAACCTCTTATAAATTTAGTTAAATACACGGATTGTTGACTTATTTTGCGTAAGTTTGTCTATCTATTGTCATAAACCTGACATAACAAACCAAAACAATTAATATCATGGCAAAACTTCCCATCATCAGCAACGATCCTTGGTTGCAACCATATTCTGAAGCCATAACAGGACGTCATGAGGACGTATTACGTAAAGAGGCCGAGCTCTTGACCGGAACCGATTCACTTGATTCTTTTGCCAATGCACATAAATATTTTGGATTGCACCATCTTGACAATGGCTCTTGGGTTTTCCGTGAATGGGCGCCAAATGCAACAGGTATAACTCTTATAGGAGACTTTTCTGGCTGGAAAGAAGAAATGAGATACCGCCTGGAAAAACGTCCAAACGGAGTATGGGAAATAGTCCTTCCTGCCGAATCGATACACCACGGCGACCTTTACAAGATGATGGTCCATTGGGATGGTGGTATAGGCGAACGCATCCCGGCATATGCGACACGTGTGGTACAAGACGAACATACACACCTGTTCTCTGCTCAAGTATGGGCACCGGATAAGCCATATAAATGGAAGGTAAGAAAATTTACACCGAAAACTGATCCGTTATTGATATATGAATGCCACATTGGAATGGCCCAAGAGTCTGAAGGTGTCGGCTCATATGTCGAATTCCGGGATAAGGTCTTGCCTAGGATCGCATCTGACGGCTATAATGCCATACAAATAATGGCCATACAGGAGCACCCCTATTATGGGTCATTCGGCTACCATGTATCCAGCTTTTTTGCAGCTTCAAGCCGATTCGGGACTCCCGACGACCTTAAGTCACTTGTCGACAAAGCACACTCACTAGGCATAGCAGTGATAATGGATATCGTACATTCACATGCTGTAAAGAATGAAAATGAAGGGCTCGGAAAGTTGGACGGATCACCCGACCTATACTTCCACAGCGGCCCGCGGAGAGAACATCCTGCATGGGATTCCCTTTGTTTCGATTATGGTAAAAATGAGGTGCTGCATTTCCTTCTGTCAAATTGTAAGTATTGGCTTGAAGAATACCGGTTCGACGGATACCGCTTTGACGGTGTGACATCAATGCTATATTATAGCCATGGCCTAGGACAGGCATTCGGTAGTTATGGAGACTATTATAACGGCTCACAGGACACTGACGCAATAACATACCTGACCCTGGCCAACCTACTGATACACGAAATAAAGCCTTCAGCCATCACTATCGCGGAGGAAATGAGCGGTATGCCCGGACTGGCAATGCCGTTCAAGGACGGTGGCATGGGATTTGACTACAGGCTGGCAATGGGCATACCCGATTACTGGATAAAGACACTGAAAGAGAAAAAGGATGAAGACTGGCACCCTACATCAATATTTTGGGAACTCACCAACCGCCGAGACGATGAGAAGACAATTTCATATGTCGAAAGCCATGACCAGGCCCTAGTAGGCGACAAGACAGTAATATTCCGCCTTATCGACGACCAGATGTACTGGCATATGATGAAAGGCGATGAAAATATGACTGTCGCAAGGGGAATTGCCCTGCACAAGATGATACGCCTGGTGACACTAGCAACAATAAATGGCGGATACCTCAATTTCATGGGCAATGAGTTCGGCCATCCTGAATGGATCGACTTCCCTCGCGAAGGCAATGGTTGGAGCTATAAGTATGCAAGGAGGCAATGGAGCCTTGTTGACCGGGACGATCTGCAGTACGGATACCTTAATGAATTTGATAATGCAATGATTGGACTGGTGAGCGGTATACACAATTTCCAGTCCCTGCCTGTAAGGAAGCTTTGGGAAAAGGACGATGACCAAGTCCTTGCATTCAGCCGTGGCGACCTTGTATTTGTATTTAATTTCAATCCCGGAAAATCATTCAACGGCTATGGGATATTAGCCCAACCCGGCACATATGATGTCGTAATGTCAAGCGATGACCCAAAATTCGGAGGATACGGCAACATCGATATGTCTGTTGAACATATGACGCAAACCGACCCGCTGTACAAACCGATAGGAATGGAATGGTTGAGGCTATATCTGCCATCGCGGACAGTACAAGTGCTTAAACGGCGCAAGCCACGCCGTGGAAGACCTCGTAAAAATCAAAAGTAAATATACACCTTTATATACAGAAATAGCTCCGCATGGAGCTATTTCTGTATATATGTCAATTTATAATGTATTTTTTAATATCGAATATTGTAAATTACTAATAATTTTGTATTTTTGCAACAATTTATCCTTGAAAAGGATTTTTTGCTACAAAAGCGTTATATATACATATAAATATATAATATATGCTGAACAAATACATAAGACTTCCGAAACTTCTATCCGTCACATTGATAGCATGCATGAGTCTGGCATTGCATTCATGCCAAGATGAAGATGATCCTTACACATCCATTCTGATAGGTCCATGGACATTAGTCGACTACTATGGTCAGGGCACATATTATATGGACTTTTACGAATTCTATCCCGACGGCTCAGGATATGCCGAAACATGGGGGGAAGGGTCATATAACTTCTGGTGGAACAGTTATGGAGGAAACAACCTGCAAATGACATTCAACGACGGCACTACATGGAACTTCTATTATAATGCCTCGGCAAGAGCTCTTTCGTTGCAGCCTTATTACGATGGATCTACAGAATACTTGTATAAACGCGGCTACTGACATATATACAACAAAAATATCCCGTCATATATTAACTAACTTAAACAACAAATACTGATGGCTGAAAATCCGACACATACACCACATAATGCCGCATCAGAAAAGTGGACAGAAATAGAACTGCTGCCTGATTGGGATGAGGAATTCTATGACATATATACCGCAAAAAAATATGGTAAATGGCTAATGCTTAAAACATTGAAAAAGCAATACCGTGATGTTCCGGAATATCAGGAAATGATTGAAAAGGAATTCGATATCAGGTATAATCTGGCCCATCCGCACATTGTCATGATTAATGACTTTGAGGAAGTGCCCGGCATAGGTATGTGTATCATAACCGATGATGTATACGGTGACTCATTACGCAAGTTGATCAACGAAAACAGGGTTACCAAAGCTCATATCGATAAACTGCGAAACCAGCTTGTCGATGCTATGGAATATATACAGACTGAACATATAATACACCACCCCATACGTCCCGAAGGCATAATATTCACTGAAAATATCGGCAACCTTAAACTTATAGACGTAGGTTTCGATCAGAAAAACCACCTTACCCAAGTCGACACAGCCGAAGATATCTGCAATTACGGAAAAACCGTATTGGAAGCCTTGGATCACTCTGACTATCAGGATACGGAACTCCGTAAAATAGCAAAGCGGTGCTGCTCACAGGATTCACGTAACCGCTTCCGTACAGTCCAGGACCTGCACCTTGCCCTATCGAACCGGAAAAACCGCCATCTATTATTGTGGATAATGGCGTTTATTGTAGCAATGATAGCCATATTATGGTTCTCCACCCGATATTACAATGCGCATGAAGACCAATATGAGCACCCAGCCGTAGAAGAATTTTCGCTACCTGTAGATGGAGGAGGCAGCGAGATATCTACAATAGAATAGCGACCCTATCCATTATCACATGTAGACAGCAATCCAATATGTCAATAACTATAAAAGAAATACAACCTAAAAAAAAAGAACTTAAGAAATACGTAAGACTTGGTATCGATTTATACCGCGGCAACAGATATTATGTGCCACCATTGATAATTGATGAGGTAAACACCCTATTGCCATCTAAAAATCCGGCATTCGATTTCTGTAAGGCTGAGTCGTTCATCGCATTCCGCAACGGACGTCCTGCAGGAAGGATTACAGCCATCATCAACAGCCAGGTCAACAACCGCAGCGGGAAAAAGGAACTACGGTTCGGGTTCATGGATTTCATTGATGACGAAGAAGTAAGCAAAGCCCTTTTTGACGCAGCCATAAAATGGGGGAAAGACCATGGCATGACTTCAATCGTAGGCCCTATGGGTTTCACCGACATGGACCATGAAGGGCTGCTCATCGAAGGTTTTGATGAAATGGGTACAATGGCAACTATATATAATTACCCATATTATTCAAGGCATCTCGAAAACCTGGGATTCAAAAAAGATATCGACTGGGTCGAATACCGAATCACAATCCCTTCTGCAATACCCGAAAAATATGCTCGGATATCTGAAATTGTAAAAAGAAAATACAACCTTCGCGTACTTAAATTCACATC
Source organism: Muribaculaceae bacterium (assembly GCA_009775535.1). Lineage (GTDB taxonomy): Bacteria > Bacteroidota > Bacteroidia > Bacteroidales > Muribaculaceae > CAG-873. Next base: position 5,047 of record VSPW01000032.1, on the reverse strand, counting down.
ACGCAAAAAAGTCAGGCAACAATATGGACAGGCTTTATTCAATTTGATAAACGAAGCCTATGACCATTTATACGGATACTCACCGCTTACACCTCGTCAGATTGACTATTATATAAATTTATATCTGGGCATATTGCGTCTGGAAGATGTATGTGTTGTCGTAGATTCAAATGATAGCCTTGTAGGCGTTGGAATAACTATCTCTTCATTTTCCAATGCACTAAGACGCAGCAACGGTCGCCTTTTTCCTTTTGGTTGGAGGCATTTCATAAAACCTCTTAGAGGAAAGGAAAATGTAGTAGACCTCCTGCTTGTGGCGGTCAAACCGGAATACCAAAATAAAGGCGTAAATTCATTGATTTTCTGCGACCTTATACCCATATATATAAAAAACGGATACAAATTTGCTGAAAGCAATCCTGAATTGGAATGCAATGATAATGTACAGAAACAATGGGATTACTTTGAACATAGGCAACACCGGCGTAGACGTGCATACAGAATGGAAATATGATAACAATAATACAAATATATAAAACCAAAATCTATGAACGATAATAATACACCAATCCCAGCAGCTACTAAAGTCGACAGGCTACGCTATCTTATCGATAAAGAAAAAATGACCCAGGCGCAATTTGCCAATAAACTTGGGGTAAACCCTTCAAACCTGTCGAAGGTATTATCAGGAAAATTGCCTTTCTCCGAATCCCTGATAAACCGTATAGTAGTAGACATGGGGATATCCAAGAATTGGCTACGCGATGGAATGGGCGTACCTTATGAACGGTCCTGTGATACACGTACTGTAAAGGAAGGTGATGTTTCAAAAGATCTAGCCATAACCGGTACTCCAATATATGACATCGATGTAACTGCTGGATGCCGAGAGTTGTCAAGCATGTTCACTGATGACCGTATAATAGGCTATATCAATCTCCCTCAGGTCGACTCCACAGGAGCGATACTCAGAGTATGCGGAGACAGCATGATACCTACAATAAAAAATGGCGGGTTCGTAGCAATAAGGCGGGTTTCACCTGGTTCACCCATATATTGGGGACAGATATATGTAATAGTACTGGACGACTATAGGATGGTGAAATTTGTGCGCCGACATAAGGACCCGGATAAAGTGATATTGCATAGCGACAACCCAGCATATGACGATATGGAAGTACCTATAAGCGAAATACGCGGCTATTATCTTGTTGAGTCTATCCTGAATTTCGACATACGTTGCTGATACATACATCATATAAACAAACAGCCATATATGGGCAAAAACAAGCTTAAAAAATTCAAGGATATGGAATCTATTCCATTCGTATTCCAGTATCCTTTCGGCATATTAAAGGAACAGGGATTCCCTCTAAAAGGAAAATGGCATACCGGTTTCTTTAAAAACAACAACCCTATAGTATTAGAACTTGGATGTGGAAAAGGAGAATACACAGTAGGGCTGGCACAACGTTTCCCTGATAAGAATTTCATCGGCATTGACATCAAAGGTGCTCGTATGTGGACAGGCGCAAACCAAGCTTCTGTACAGGGACTCGCAAATGTTGCATTCATACGAACAAACATTGAACTTATAACATCATTTTTCATCCCTGGAGAAGTATCTGAAATCTGGATAACTTTTCCGGATCCACAAATGAAAAAGACCAGGAAAAGGTTGACTTCAACCAGATTCCTGGATCTTTATCGCGAAGTGATGGCTGATGGAGGATATATTCATCTTAAATCAGATAGCCCATTCCTTTACACATACACTAGACTACTTGCCAGCCACAATGAATTGCCTGTAGAATTCGATATCCCGGATCTATATTCATCAGAAGTGGTAAATATACCTGATTCGTTGCGTTCAATCAGGACATTCTATGAGCAGCAATGGCTTGACCGTGGCCTGTCCATAAAATATCTGTCCTTCAAACTGCCACATGGCAAGCTTCTTGAAGAGATAGAAGAAGAAATACCATTGGACACATACCGCTCTTTTTCCCGTGGCAACCTCCAGATGCCACAACTTATGCATTAACTAAATTTTATCTTAAATGGAAACATTATATCCACGTCTTGTTTTAGATGCATTGTCTACCGTACGATATCCTGGAAACGGAAAAGATATCGTTTCTCTTGGCATGGTAGAGGATGACATGCGCATTGACGGTAAAAAAGTGGAATTTTCACTTATTTTCGACAAACCTACAGACCCATTCATAAAATCCATAGTAAAGGCAGCAGAGACAGCCATACTTACACATATATCACCCGAGGTCGACATCAAAGGTAACATATCTGTAAAGACAAGACAACAAATGCCAGCCCAGGCGGAACATGTCAATCCTCTGCCTGGCGTAAAAAACATAATCGGTATATCATCTGGCAAAGGAGGCGTAGGCAAATCGACAGTTGCTTCCAATCTGGCAGTGGCATTAGCCCGTGAAGGCTATAAAGTAGGCCTACTTGATGCCGACATATTCGGACCATCAATGCCAAAAATGTTTGGAGTGGAAAAAGAACCACTGTACATACATAAAGTCGACGGACGTGATCTCATAATACCGGTTGAACGGTATGGAGTCAAATTACTTTCAATAGGATTCGTTATAGATCCAGACAGCGCTGCCGTATGGCGCGGTTCAATGGCTTCCAATGCATTGAAACAACTTATTACAGATGCCGATTGGGGAGAACTTGACTATTTCCTGATTGATATGCCTCCAGGCACATCTGATATACATCTCACGCTTGTACAGACATTGGCAATCAGTGGTATAGTAATCGTATCTACACCACAGGAAGTGGCGCTTGCCGATGCTCGTAAAGGCATCTCTATGTTCACTGGAGAAAAAATAAATGTCCCGGTATTAGGAATCGTAGAAAATATGGCATGGTTCACTCCAGAGGCACATCCTGAAGAGAGATATTATATATTCGGACGTGATGGCGCAACCAGGCTGGCAAAAGATATGGATGTGCCATTACTCGCACAGATTCCGGTAGTAGGCAGGATTTGCGACCGTGGAGATTCAGGCGAACCCATAGCCCTGGATGACTCAGTTACATCTATGGCCTTCATGCACCTTGCACACGAAGTAATAGAGGCCGTCGACAAAAGAAACAACGAACTTCCACCTACATTGAAGGTAAATGTCACACGGAAATAAGCCAGTATAATGGACAAGATACTGATAATAAACGGCCCGAACCTTAACCTTCTCGGAACAAGGCAAACCGACATATATGGAACGGAAACAATGGACATATGCCTACAATCATTGAAACACGAATATCCGGCCATTGTTATAGATTATTTCCAAAGCAACCACGAAGGATGTATAATCGACCGCCTGCATGAATCTGGTTTTGACAGTTCATATATAGGTATAGTACTTAATGCCGGTGCGTTTACACATACCTCACTGGCTATAGCTGATGCCATATCCTCTATAAAATTGCCTGTTGTGGAAGTACATATTTCAAATATCTTTTCACGCGAGAAGATTAGGCGTACTTCTTTGATATCACCAGTATGTAAAGGTATAATATCCGGATTCGGCCTTTATTCCTATTCTCTTGCCATTAATTCTTTATTAAACAAAAAGCACTAATAAAATAATTATGAAAATATTTTTACCCTATGCACTTATTTTAGCTGCATTGCCTTTATCGGCACGCACCTTGTCACCAGAAGAAGCCCTTTCGCGTGCATCGGATACAACAGGAAAACACCTGGCAGCCCCACTTACGGAAACAACCGATGCTAAATTGGCATTTACACAGATTTCAAAAAATACAGACAATCCTACAATATATGTGTTCAATAAACCATCTGAAAAAGGATATATCATAGTTTCAGCCGATGATATTGCAATACCTGTACTGGGTTTCAGCGATTCAGGAACATTCGATGCAGAGAATATACCAGACAATCTACGTTGGTGGCTTGAAGAGTATTCACGTGAAATAACATACGCCTCAGAAAACAATATTACGGAAAAGGCATACTCTATAGACTTGGGCGGAATGAATAAAATATCCCGCAACCCAATAAGCCCTATGCTATCAACCAAATGGAACCAAGATGCACCCTACAACAACCTATGCCCTGACATCAACGGAAAGAAAACCTACACCGGATGTGTAGCTACGGCAATGGCCCAAGTGATGAATTACTGCAAATGGCCTGAAAAAGGTAATGGAAGCCATTCATATGAATGGGAATATACAACAGGCAATAAAAAGACCCTTTCAATGGATTTCTCATCAACTACATTCGACTGGGCAAATATGCTGGATTCATATACAAACGGTAATTATAACTCATCGCAGGCCACTGCTGTCGCAACACTGATGAAAGCTTGCGGATATTCCGTAAATATGGGTTATGGCACTAGTGAAAGCGGTGCAGTCACACTTCTTGTAGGCCAGTCATTGATCAACTATTTCAATTATGACAGCAAAATCAACGCACAGTTAAAAAAATATTATACATCCGGCGACTGGGAAAGCTTAATATATGACAACCTAAAGAATGTTGGTCCTGTACTATATGCAGGAAAATCAAATCAAGGTGGACATGCATTTGTATGTGACGGATACTCATCTGATGGTTATTTCCATTTCAATTGGGGCTGGAGCGGTATGAGCGACGGTTATTTCAAGTTAAGCGCACTTGATCCCGAATCACAGGGTATAGGCGGTTCTTCAAGCGGATACAACGTAAACCAGCAAGTCATATTAGGAATACAAAAATCACAAGGAGGAACAGCCCCCAGCGGAGTATCCTTGTATACTGACGAGCAACTGTCATTCACTTTAAGCAGCGGTACTCTAAAATCAATACCATGCTTCAACTATTCATATTATTCAGGACCTGCATCAATAGGATATAAGTTGGAAGGTACTGCAGGAAACGTACAATACATAAAAACAAATGGCTATCTCGCAAATATACCCTTCCTGTCCGGTATAGGTAATTATTCTGAATGTCTAGGTTGAGTGTAGGTTCTTCTACTCTAGCTGTCGCAGTGTTTTT
>VSPW01000031.1 GCA_009775535.1 Muribaculaceae bacterium | reverse complement strand
ATGGGCGACATTTACACCGTACCTGCTTCCGGAGGCAAAGCAAACCAAATAACTACGTCAACATCCTACGACACACGCCCTGTCTGGAGTCCGGATGGCTCAAAAATAGCCTTTTCAAGCGACCGTAAAGGCTCTCTGGATATTTATGTAGTAGACGCAGACGGCGGAACGCCAAAAAGGCTGACATCACATTCCGGCACGGAATCGCCCTTGGCATTCTTGAATGACAGCACTATAGTGTTTTCTGCAAACATAATGCCTGACATGCGGGCTATCAACGGTTTTTCGTCCTCTCAGATATATACAGTAGGTGTTGACGCATCCAGGCCACACCTACTTATGTCCCTGCCTAGCGATGGACTTTCCATAGATGCTTCCGGAAGGATATTGTTTCAGGACAAAAAGGGATATGAAGACAAATTCAGGAAACATGAACGCTCGTCAGGGACAAGCGACATATGGATGGTGTCACATCTGGATGAAAATCCTGTTTTCTCAAAGCTCACAGACTTCAACGGGCACGACATAAATCCTCAATGGATTGAGGCGGATCGGTTTGCATTCTTGTCAGAAGAAGATGGCACTCTCAACATCTACGAACGGAACGTCAATGGAAGCGCCAAACGCCAGCTGACCTATTTCGACACACATCCCGTAAGAAGCCTTTCTGTAGCAAGGAACGGTGCTATGGCATTCAGCCAGAACGGCGAAATATACACATTGAACCCTGGAGACAACCCAAAGAAAGTAGATATCGAGATAATTCGTGACTGCAATGCCTCCGACACAAGAAAAATATCCCAGACATCCGGCGCAACAGCCGCAGTACTTTCTCCCAACGGGAAGGAAGTTGCATTTATACTGAGAGGCGATGTGTTCGTTACTTCTGTCGAATACAACACAACAAAACAGATTACAAAAACATCCGGACAGGAACGCAATGTGCAATTTTCTCCTGATGGAAGGTCTTTGATCTATGACAGCGAACGCAATGGCATATGGCAGATATTCCAGACCACCCTATCAGATCCGGACGAAAAACTGTTCACTTATTCCACATCATTTGAAGAAAAGCCCTTGATTTCAACCGGCCAGGCATCCTTCCAGCCCAGGATAAGCCCTGATGGAAAGAAACTGGCATTCCTAGAAAACCGCACTACACTCAAAGTCCTCGACCTTGAATCCGGTAAAGTAAATACGGCGATGGATGGCAAATTTGCCTACTCATATACAGACGGAGACCTTGATATGCATTGGAGTCCCGACAGCCGTTGGCTACTGTTCGACGGATATCTCGGCAACGGAGGATGGAACAATATTGACATTGCTGCCATAAGCGCCGACGGATCTGAAATAATAGACCTTACCCGCAGCGGTTACTCCGACAACAATTCAAAATGGACACACGATGGCAAAGGCGTCACATACCAGACAGACAAATACGGATACCGCAGCCACGGGAGTTGGGGCTCACAGGAAGACATATGCATAATGTTCCTTGATGGTGAAGCATTCGACAGGTACACCCTCACCAAAGAAGAATCCGAATTGGTAAAGGAAAGTAAGGCCGGAAAGACTGACGGCACCATTGGCAAAAAGGACAAAAAAAGCAAAAAGAAAGATAAGAATAAAGACACGGACAGTAAGACGGAAAAACTGGCATTCGATTTTGCCAACCGTGATGAGCGCTCCCTACGGATCACCCGCCATTCAGCCTCTATGGGCGACTATTTCCTTACCCCGGATATGGACAAGCTTTATTACGTGGCCAAATTTGAAAAAGGCGGCGACCTATGGATGATAGACCTAAAGAAAGGCGAAGAAAAGATCATAGAAAAAGATTGGGGATATGGCAGATTACAGCCAGATTCAGCTGGTACAAAACTGTTCTCTTTATCCAACGGGCGCATGAAAATCCTGGATACATCCAACAACTCGACAAAATATATAGACTTCAAAGCCGTCTACGATTTTTCGCCATCGGTTGAACGTGAATACATATTCTCGCATATGTACCAGCAAGTCAAGGACAAGTTCTATGACAAGTCTCTCCATGGCGTCGATTGGGATAAATATACCGCAGAATACAGACGCTTCCTGCCGTATATCTCCAATGACATTGACTTTGCGGAAATGCTCAGCGAGGTGCTTGGCGAACTCAATGCATCACACACTGGAGGTCGCGCCTACACCAATACCCCTGCTTTAGAGGAGACAGCCTTCCTCGGGGCATTTTTTGATGACACATATACTGGTGACGGCCTGAAAGTATCAGAGATAATAGCACGCGGCCCAATCGCCATTAAGGCCAATGCCATCAAGGCAGGCGACATAATCACTGCCATTGACGGGACTCAGATAAAAGCAGGAGAAGACTATTTCCCCCTATTGGCAGGCAAAGCCGGCGAAAGAGTCCGCATCACAGTAGCTCATTCCGATGGAAAGTCTTCTGACTATACCGTAAAACCTGTCGACAGTGGGGCTAACCGCTCCCTGCTATACAAACGGTGGGTTGAGCGCAACCAGAAAGTCACAGATAGCATTTCAGGAGGAAAAATCGGATATGTCCACATACAAGGCATGGACAGCCCTTCATTCCGTACAATATACGATGAAGTACTCGGTCGCTACCGCAACTGTGATGCAATCATCGTTGACACTCGCTACAATGGTGGCGGGTGGCTGCACAACGATGTAGCATTACTGTTTAATGGGAAAAAATATGTCGACTACATGCCCCGCGGACAGTATATCGGCTCAGACCCATTCTCACAATGGACCAAGCAATCGGCAATGCTGATAAATGAAAGCAATTACAGCGACGCACACGGCACGCCATACGTCTACAAGACGCTGGGGATAGGAAAACTGATTGGAGCACCGGTGCCCGGCACAATGACCGCAGTTTGGTGGGAAAACCAGATAAACCCGGCCATAGTGTTTGGAATCCCGCAGGTGACATCAGTGGATGCCAACGGCAATGTACTCGAAAACCAGCAGCTAAATCCCGACATTTTAATATACAACCAACCAAACGAATTCCTTAACGGGACTGACGCCCAACTAATTGAAGCGATAAAATCGCTTATGTCAAAATAGCCATACCATCATTTTTATGTAAGTGCCGGAACAGGAAACAACCAGTTCCGGCACTTGCAGTATATAAGAATATTAACCAAATTTTAATTTTGGGATTCAAATGAGGACTGATTTTAAACGAAAATGCGTACCTTTGCAACGATAATCCCATACGCAACAAATCACATCAATGATTAACCGCATATTAATACGAATAAAGGTAGCACAGATTCTTTACAGCTACCTGCTCACTCGCAGTGAATTCAAAATTCAATCTGCCCCTGAAACCACATCCCGTGACCGCAAATACGCCTACTCACTGTACCTCGACATGATTCTGTTCATGCTTGAACTTTCGGGATACCCAGTAAAAAACGGTGAGCGGAATGTGCCCCTTAGTATCGACAAGAAATTGGCTTCCTGCAAAATGGCCAAAGCGCTTGCGGCCGATGATGACATCAAACGTGTCATTCTTAAAGGCAATTCAAATATCAGGATGCTTGACGGAATAGCCCAGGAAATACACGATAAGATTGAGGCTTCCGCCGCATTCAAGGATTACAAGAAATTGCGCTCCCCACAGTTGAAAGACGACGTGAAGATGTGGACCGCTGTCTTAAATACAATAATCCTGAACGACAATGGCCTTATAGAAGCACTCCGTGCCAACCCAGAATTTACAAACGTAGGCATGGCAAAGGCCATTGAGATGGTAACAGATACGCTCAACAGCTATAACGACTCCCGCGCGACACTAAATTCTGCACGTGAATCACTTGAACGTTCGCTGGACAAAGCATACGAACTATATGCCAGCATGTTCCAGCTCATCATAGAACTTACAGACCTTCAGGAAGAACGCCTGGAAAACGCAAAGACAAAATATCTGGCTACTCCGGAAGACCTCAATCCAAATACAAAATTCATCGAAAACGGCCTTGTAGAACGCTTGCGTTCTGACGAGAAGCTGGCAGAATACATCAAGGAAAACAAAATTACATGGACTGATGACCCTGTACTTATGCGCTCCCTTCTGGACGACATACTTGCCAGCGATGTATACCACGGATATATGGCCAACCCCAAGCAAGATTACCAGCTAGACTGTGATTTTTGGCGTGAACTCCTTAAGTGTGTCATATTCCCTTCCGATACGCTAGCCGAAGCGCTTGAAGCCAAGTCAATATTCTGGAATGACGACCTGCCCATAATGGGTACATTTGTGGTAAAGACGCTCAAACAAATGTCATTGGACTACGACCAGACACAAGGCATCACACTCCTGTCGCAATATAAAGACGAAGAGGATGCCAACTTCGGCGCAGACCTGTTCATGCTGGCAGTCAACAACTACGACCTATATCGAAGCTATATCGACCGGTTTATCAACAACGAGCAATGGGATTCCGAACGCCTGGCGTTCATGGACATTGTAGTCATGGTTACAGCCATAGCCGAGCTTATCAACTATCCGGCCATACCCATTGCAGTGACAATGAACGAATATATCGAAATAGCGAACAGCTACAGCACACCACGTAGCGGACAGTTCGTAAACGGTCTACTCTATTCCGTCTCTACATATCTGCAACAAGAAGGCATTATAAACAAAGCCTGATTTCAGGAATCAAAAACATAACATATAACAAACAAAACATGCTTTACAACCTCATCCCCTTACAGGAAGCTACACAGAGCAATCCTTACACCGGCATCATAATGATTGTGGTGCTAATCGGTATATTCTATTTCTTCATGATCCGCCCACAGCAGAAGCGCCAGAAAGAAATCCGTAAATTCCGCGAAGGAATCAAAAATGGTGACAACGTAATCACGGCAGGCGGCATATACGGTCGCGTACGCGAAATCAAGGATAACTTGTTCGTAATTGAAATCGCATCTGGCGTTAAGATTTCTGTAGACAAAGGCTCAGTATACCCCTCTGCCAACGATGCCAATATCGCTGCTCAGGAAAACCAAAACAAATAAGGTAGCGTTATACAGTCAGTCATAGTGTGACCTGCCACCTATCGGACGGCAGGTCACTTTTCTAGAGAACATCAGCACACAATAAATAAGAAATAAGCCATCACGGATATGCCGAAAATCAAAAAAGCAGCCAGCGATATACAGGCGAGATTGCGTACCCCGCAAGGGCGCAACCTCCTTATATTCCTGATTTTTGTAGGCATATCTGCAATACTGTGGTCGGTATTGACCCTCAATGAGGAAAGCCAGCGCGAGATCCGATGTCCGGTCAAGATATCGCATATCCCCGACTCCATAACAATAATATCAGACCCTCCAGAAGACATAACAGTAAGCGTTAGAGCAAAAAACTCACTGTATTTCAAGCATAAGTTCACATCTGTGCCCGCCATTGATATTGATTTCCAGACATACCGCAACAGCAATAACCGCCTGATATTGGGTATGACCGAACTCCGAGGCCTGATTCGATCCCGTCTTGGCAACGGATCGCAGATACTCAATGTGACACCTGATTCTATAAGCCTATACTACACAGACCGCCAGCCTGTCAAACTTCCTCTAACTATAGACGCAAAAGTCAGCTGCAACCCGCAGTTCACCATGACAGCGCCCATAACAGCCCAGATAGACAGCGTGCTGGTATACTCAGTAAAACCACTTGGAGAAAACATTGACAGGATATATACAGAGCCGATAAGGTACGGCAACCTTGACCATGCCGAAGATATACCCGTAAAACTCATTGCCCCGGAAGGGACACGCCTTGAACCGTCTGACGTAATAGTCCATATACCTGTCGAGCCTCTTATATCAAAAAAGAGAAAAATACTGGTAGAAACCGTCAACGTACCCAATGGGATTACAATGAATACATTTCCCGCACAAGTGGAAGTAACATATCTTGTGCCAATGGGCGACTACAACGTCGTACAGCCTGATTTCATTGTCGAGGCCGACTATCACGACACCAATAACGCATCGACAAGGCGCATTCCCCTGACGCTTAGGAATATCCCAGAGCAATTTCAGAACGTATACCTCACCACCGACAGCGTAGAATATGTCATCGAAAGACGCTAGCCGTCCAAATATCATAATTATTGCCGGAGGAATCGGAGCTGGCAAGTCCATCGTAAGCCACATATTGTCCGCAATGGGATATCCCGTCTACGATTGCGACTCCCACGCCAAACTGCTGATGGACTCCAGCCAGGATATAAAAAATGGCATCAAACATAGGATACAAGCCTCTATAATATCTGAAGACGGCTCAATAGACCGCAACGCACTATCTTCTATAGTGTTCTCCGAGCCATCAAAACTATCGGAGCTGAACAGCATCGTACATTCAGCAGTCCGCAACGATATAGCCAGGTGGGTCACAGGACTGCCGGCCAGTACAGATATAGCCTTCATAGAAACAGCCATACCTTATGCCTCTGGCCTCCATGCGTCAGCCGACGGGATATGGGAAGTCAACGCCCCACTACCAGTAAGGATACAGCGTGTGATGCTCCGCAACGGCCTGTCAGAAGGTCAGATCATGGATAGGATAAAGTCACAGGAATCTGAGCATCACCGTAATGGGCATAAATTGATAATAAACGATGGAGAGACCCCGGTAATTCCGAAATTGATATCTCTCCTTACCGATATCTGCAAAAACACTCGTATATAGGCCTCATTTTGCATACAAATACACATAAACACATTCCAGAGACCTTATTTTAACATTTTGAAACACTATAAATGAATCCATTTTACTACCTTTGATGGATAATAACTTAATACATCAATTATACCTTAAATTTGATTTGATTTATGAAACCTTACGTTCTAGGAATCGACATAGGCGGTACTAATACGGTGTTCGGCATCGTTGACGCACGAGGAGTGGTAATCGCAAGCAGTTCAATAAAAACAAAAAAGCATAACAATGTTGTTGACTACCTTGACGAGCTCCATCAGGAAGCGCAGAAGCTCATTGAAGCCAATGACGCCGTAGACAAAATCCACGGTATCGGCATCGGAGCTCCAAACGCCAACTATTTCACAGGACAGATTGAAGCCACCGTCAACATCCCGTGGCCTACCCCGCTGCCCCTGGCACATATGGTAAGCGAACGTTTCGGTATCCCTGTAGCAATCACCAACGATGCAAACGCCGCAGCAATCGGCGAAATGACATATGGCGCTGCACGCGGGCTTAAAGACTTCATAATGATCACATTAGGCACTGGGGTCGGAAGCGGCATTGTGATAAACGGACAATTGGTATACGGGCACGACGGATTTGCCGGAGAACTTGGCCATATTATTGTGAAGCGCAATAACGGACGTCTTTGCGGATGCGGACGTACAGGCTGCCTTGAAGCCTACTGTTCCGCAACAGGTGTCGCTCGTACAGCCCGAGAATTCCTTGAAGTACGCAACGAGCCATCAATCCTCCGCAACCTTCAAATTGAAGACATAACCTCAAAGGACGTGTATGATGCAGCAATCGCTGGCGACAAGTTGGCTAAAGATATCTTCGATTACACTGGCACAATACTGGGTGAGGCAATCGCAGATATGGTAGTATTCTCATCCCCGTCAGCCATAGTGCTATTCGGTGGGCTGGCAAAATCCGGCGAACTGCTGCTCAAGCCCCTGCGCGATGCAATGGACCGCAACATGCTGTCCCTGTACAAAGGCAAGGTAAAAGTGCTTCTCAGCGAACTCAAGGAAGCAGATGCCGCCGTTCTGGGAGCAAGCGCACTAGGTTGGGAGGCAAAGCCTATCCCTTCTGCCCCCTCAACAGTACAGGCAGCACCGATAGCATAACGGACTTACAATAAAGGCATAAACGGATACGCCACACACGGCATATCCGCTTATGTCTTTTATTACATGCCTATTTCACTGGTATCTCACCCACACACAATACCAATAGCAAAGCCGTTATTCAGCGGCCCAAAACTTGACTTTGGTTTGATTGTCAGTTTGGTTTTTCGTAATTTGCATCATATCCGACAGACACAATGAAATATAATACGAAAAAAATCATACTATCCCTTATTTTATTTATCCTCGGAGCAGGAATATATGGCGGCATCATTTCTTTCGCCAGTCAATATATGCAGAAGAATGATTTTGCCCACCTGTCAAAACCCATCCTCCTAGGGTTATTGGTTTTTGGTTTATACCATCTTCAGCGGTGGCTATACCGAAGAATAGACAAATATTAATAACTGATGTTTCGTTTCATTATACACAACCATCTTCCCTAAAAATTAAAGATTCCAGCCATATTGATAGTCCGAGCCCATCCCTATTGGAAAAAATTAAGGATTGGACATTGCAATCCACCCCAATCAGGAGTGTCAATTCATATTTTTCTGCAGATGCAATAAACGCCTTACAGCACTGCGGCCGGAAGCTACGCGCCCTGTGCCATTGACAATTTCAACGCCGCCCATATCTATACCCTTATTTTTCTTTACAGGAGCGGCGCCAAAGAGATAATGCCCTAGCAATGGACTCGTCCTTATCAGCCCACTTATCAACAGACAGCCTCCGACCACAACCAAGGCCACACCACCTATCACCGCCAGCTCCAGAATATTATTACCAGTATTATAGAAAAGCCCACGCATCTGTGGTATACGCGGCAATAGAAACCAATGTATCATATACACGTCAAGCGTACGGCGTCCTACGAACTGCAGGGCGCGGCTCAACCGGCCACCGGATTTCCAGTACTCACGCCTTGAATAGAACGCAGAAAATACAGAAAACATCACAGCCGCACTTCCCAATGACGACACTACGGATGCAACAATGCCGCTACCCGCCATCTTGAAATGCACAAGGCATACCAAAGTGCCTCCCGACAATATCAGCAATGTCACCACCCATCTGTCAATGACAGCAGCCAGGAAACGCGTAGAGAATCGGCGGCACACCACTCCAGTTACAAAAAACGGGAAATAATTCAACATCCTACCTGAAGGGAGATACAGCATATCCTTTATACCAAATGCCTGCATGGACACATACCCGGCCAGTGCCACAACCATCAGCAACACCATACGGTATCTAGGGAAAAGGTGGCGCGACACCACTGAAACAGTATAATATACGGCAAGCATGCCGAAAAGCGCAACAGTAAACCAATATCCGCCAGGAAAATCCCAATCCCATTCGGTAAGGCCCACAAAAAGCCCGAAAAACACTGCTGTAGGAAACAGCTCAACCATTGCCTTTTTCCATAGCCTGCGGCCATAGAATGACCAGGACCAGGCATCAACCGCCTTATATGCAACAAAACCGGATATAAAAAAGAACATCGGCATCCGGAAAGACATCAAGAACTCAGATAACGGGGACTGGGAATTATATAGCCCGAACGTCGTCCCACGCACATGGTGGAAAACCACCAATATCATCGTGACCCCGCGGATCACATCAAGCACTTCCATCCGCGGTGTCCGTGCGGAAGCAGATTGTAAAGGTAACGGCTGCATTTCGATTAAACGACAATTGCTTGTAACAATTTGACTGCAAAGGTAATAATAATTTCCCTAACGGAAAAATTAAATTATCATACCATCCCATTTGTACAAGCCAGCTTAAAACGCTACATTTGTATGCGTCAACCCCAAAAAACAAAACCAATTACCCTAATGGCGTGTTATCTCTATACGGATGCCCATCAGTATGCATCCGAAAGTCTTACCCGTCTACGCACGTTTCAACATAATTATTTAAGAGATGCTTATACCTATATTTAGGACAAGGTGTATAATGCTGGTTTTTGCAGTGCTCGCACTTCTCGCTGCACCCCTCCACATTGGGGCGCAGCGAGACTTCCAGTCTGTAGGGCTAGTGCTAAGCGGAGGTGGTGCCAAAGGCATCGCCCATATAGGCGTGATACAAGCCTTGGAGGAAAACAATATACCTATCGACTACATAACCGGGACATCAATGGGAGCTATTGTCGGTGGACTCTACGCCGCTGGATACACCCCTCAGGAAATGCTTGACCTGCTCCTGTCACGCGATTTCTCATATTGGTCTACAGGTAGGATTGACCCAAATCAGGTATACTACTTCACAAAATCGGCCCAGACACCGTCACTGATTGATGTACCCATAGTAAAAGCCGATTCCTCAGCGGCATCTATGCTCCCGAAAAGCTTAATATCGCCATTGCCTATGAATTTTGCATTCATGGAACTGTTCTCAGCATACACTGCACAATGTCACGGCGACTTCGACAAACTTTTCGTCCCATACCGTAGCGTATGCTCCGACATCACCGCTAAACAGAAAAAAGTGTGGCGCAAAGGCAACCTCGGTGACGCAATACGCACATCCATGAGTTTTCCTATCGTTTTCGCGCCACTAAAGATTGACGGACACATGCTGTACGATGGCGGAATATACGACAATTTTCCTGTCGATGTGATGCGCGAAGATTTCAACCCATCCATAATGATAGGCGTAGACGTATCCACACCATCAAGCGGCAACGGCAATCTGATAGACCAGCTAGAATTGCTGATAATGCAGAAGAACAATTACGAACTCCCTGCCGAAGAAGGCATAAAGATGCATATCGACCTCAATGAATTTGCACTTTTGGACTTTCAGAAAGCCAAGGAGATAAGCCAAGTCGGCTATGACCACGCAATGTCAATGATGGACTCCATAAAGACACGCATCACCGCACGCGCCGACAAGGATATCGTCAGGCTACGCCGACAGATGTTCAAATCTGCCACCCCATACGTAAGGTTCGATGCCTCTAAAATAACAGTAAGCGGCGGAACGCGCCACCAGAATGAATTCATCGACTACCTTTTCCGTTCCAATAATAAAGCTGACACCTTCGGCATTGACCATGCACGCGAAAGCTACTACCGGGCCATCACTCCCGGACGCCTGCAGAACCTGATGCCATCAGCCACCTACTCAGACTCCACCGGATTGTTTTCCCTTGACCTCCAGGCAACGGTAAAAAGCAACTTCAAGGCTGGGATCGGCGGATACGTGACGTCTTCCACCAACAGTTTCCTGTTTCTCAACGCCGGGTACTCCACCATGAGCTTCCACTCCCTTAGCGCACAACTTAACGGATGGATCGGACAGAGCTATATGGCTGGCGATGCAAACCTGGCGCTAAGGATGCACACACATATCCCATCTGCATTAAGCCTGCATGCAGTAGTTTCACGGCTGAAATTCTTTGAAAGCGATTACCTGTTCTATGAAGACAAAGTACCTACATTCATTCTTAACCTTGAAGCCTTCGGCCGTCTGGACTATAGCCTGGCTTGGGGTAAACATGGAAAGATATCAGCGGCAATAGGCTACGGACACATGTACGACCGGTTCTATCAGAGCAATACCGAGACATCATACAAAGAAGGCCGCGACAAAGCCCGCTACTACCTGTCACAGGCACGGCTCGAATATGAATACAACAACCTCGACAACCAATTTGTACCATCCAGCGGGCATAGCCTTAAAATGACAGCCATGGGCATACTCGGACATTACCGGTACTACCCTACAGATACAAGCCGCGGCAGCACAACCGGAAGCTACGACTGGCTACAGTTCGAGCTAACATCACGCAACTATTTCAGCCTAAGCCGCCATTGGGGGATCGGCCTGGAGTCGGACATACTATTGTCCACCCGTCCATTGGTCTGCGACTACAATGCCTCCATAATACAAGCCCCATCCTACTCCCCCGCACCATCGATCCACAACTCATTCAACCCGGCCTTCCGCGCCAACTCGTTTATCGGCATAAGCGGAATACCGTTCTGGAAAATGAACGACTCCTTCTCCATACGCACCACCCTATCCTCATTTATCCCAATCCGCAAGATACATGAAACCACCAACGGCGAGGGGGTATACGGCGACTGGCTAGGCCATGCCGAATTTTTCGGAGAACTTTCGGCTGTATACTCATTCCCGTTCGCGACACTACGCGGATACGTAAACTACATGTCATATCCCGCTCGCAACTGGAACTGCGGCATCTCACTGGGCCTGTACATCCTGGCACCGCGATTCCTGCGCTGACACACTTGGAATGGACATCAGGGAAATAACAGGCGACCGCCGCCGCTATATGCCGATCCTGCTAATCGGCGACGAACAGGAAGTAAAGGTATGTTTTATCATAGGGAAAACCATTGCAATTGGCTACAATTACAACCCCTTAATATCAGTAAGTTAGCGTGGTGGCAATTTCTATTGAGTTGTAATGATTTGTGGCGTTTTTCGCAATTAGTACACCATTAGTACACCTTTTGCCCATTTCGTTTGTTAATAGATGTTGTAGGCTATTTTCGTGTTTCCCAACACGGTGCTTATCTTTGCTTTACAAACACAAAATTAAGAGCTTGTTAAAAAACGATTGTTAACAGAAGTGAGTTTTCGGAGAGTAATAACAACAGCTGCGACCATGAGCATTTCGTTGGATGATTCTGTCGTCTCCTCGTAATTCCTGCACAGCCTTCTGAAGTTTTCAAGCCATGCAAATGTTCTCTCCACGACCCATCTTTTCTTTGCCGGGACAAACTGACCGGAATAATTTGAATGTGTAATCTCTACGTCAATTCCAAAATCATGCTTGGCCTCCTCTATGAAATTACCGCGATAGCCTCTGTCGGCGTATATACGCCTTATCCAAGGAAATGCGACGACCAGCATTGCCACCAGAGCGTATGCGGATTTGGAATCATGAATATTGGCAGGAGTAGTGGATGCTTCCAGAATGTCGCCATCCTTGTCTGTTATTATGTTGCGTTTCACGCCTTTGACCTTCTTGTTGCCGTCAATTCCCTTTTGGGAACGCGGGAGGGCGGAACGGGAACTTGCGCTGTCGATAGCACCAATCGTAGGATGCGGAGACTCGCCTCTTCTAAGCCTGACTTTCTCCACAAGTACGTCCTCAAGTTCTGCAAAGGCATACATGGCTCCCCAGCGTCTGAAATAGTAATAGACTATCTGCCACTTGGGGTATTCTGCCGGAAGCAACCGCCACTGACAGCCGCTTACATCGATGTAAATTATCGCGTCAAGTATGAGGGAAAAATCATATTTGCTGCGCCAATTGTCCACGAGAATTGTTCCTTTTATATACTCCTTCTGAGCATCAGGCAAATCTGTCAGATACATAATTCTTTGGTTTTGTTTCTGTTTATTCAATTATTTAAACAATAACCAAAGCATAAATGCCTGAAATATTGACTGATGCTTATTTATTATTCACATTTGTTTTTAAACAAGCTCTTAGTGGAGAAGCCAACGGAGATTTAAAGAAATATAAGGCTGACATCGCCCGGTATGTCCCCGACATTGAAGAACTGCTGAATTGGGTGCGAGACTGTACCCATATTGGATTT
>VSPW01000030.1 GCA_009775535.1 Muribaculaceae bacterium | reverse complement strand
GGTAAGGCAATGGTTACTTGTAATGGCCTGCAAATGTACGCATATTCCATGAAATGGCAAAAGGAATTTGACAATTTTTCGTCCGGATAGAATAAATATGGCTTTTTTAATTTAAGTTTCCTGAAAAATTGCTATTCCGCTATGTATTTATTTTATGCCATATTTTGCACCAACTCCGCCAGGCGGCTTTCATCACGCGATATAAGCAAAAGGCAATCCCCTATATACAGCCGCGTATTTCCACTTGGTATAAGATATTTCCCTTCCCGCTTGACCAATATGACCAATGTATGCTCCGGAAGGCTCATTTCACAAAGCCTCGTACCGTCAGACAGCATACCAGGCGTAACCCTCAGCTCTTTCATTGCCGCAGACACCTCATCAGGAAGATCCATATTGAATTCCCTGGATGACGCAGTTTCTGACAGCCCGAGCCATCTTGCCATGGATGTAACGGATGTCCCCTGTATTATCAACGACAGTATTGTTATAAAGAACACCAGATTAAACATAAACCTGGCATGCTCAACACCTGGCGACATAAGGGCATATGTCGCAAATATAATAGGGACAGCCCCACGCAGTCCTACCCAACTGATATACACGCGCGCCTTAAATGTAAACTTGCGGAAAGCCGCCAATGACACAAATACCGCTACTGGACGTGCTATCAGTATCATAAACACGCCAAGACACAATCCTGGCCATATTATATAAAGCAATTCATTCGGATTGACCAGCAGGCCAAGCGTCAGAAACATGAGTATCTGTACCAGCCACGTGAACCCGCCAAAAAAAGTTGCGATAGTCCGCTTTAGGGCCAACCGTTTGTTACCTACTACCAGTCCGGCTACATATACTGCCAGATACCCGTTCCCGCCTATCATGCTGGTCACCGTATACGCAAAAAAACAGCAAGAAATCACCAGCACAGGATACAGGAACTCATTAGGAGTGTTTATGGCATTCACGGCCTTAACGGTAAGGAAACCTACGCCTATTCCACATAACGCCCCTACTGTAAGCTGCACCGCCAACGAAAGCACAGAATCCCACACAATCGCGCCACTGAAATCAGCCCCACTCTCAATAACAGAAATCATCAGTACCACCAGCAGATAAGCCATCGGATCATTGGACCCGCTCTCCAACTCCAGCATCGGCTTCAGCCGCTGTTTCAGACCAATTCCCGATGAATTCAATATCGAGAATACGGATGCCGAATCTGTTGACGACATAATTGAGGCCAACAACAACGATTCTGCCCAACCGAAGGCATATTGCGGTAAAAATAGCCGCATCATCTCATGGATAAAGCATCCTGTAATTACTGTAGTAATCAATACACCGACAGTAGCAAGCACAATCCCAGGCGCAAGCACTGGACGTATTTGACGGAAGTCGGTATCCAATCCTCCGGAAAACAATATGATACTCAATGATATCATACCTATAAATTCCGCTGTGGCAGCATTATCGAAATGTATGCCAAAACCATCGACCCCTGCAAGCATACCTACCCCCAAAAAAAGCAGGAGGGCAGGCATTCCATACTTGCTCCCGACCTTACCTATAAGCACACTGAAAAACAGCAATACCGCAACAACAAACATCACATTTCCAGGCGTTATTTCCATATGGAAACAATTTTATCTGTTAGAAAAACCGTCCTGATGCTTATTCTCACACCAGGACGGCAATATGTCTATGATACTGAATTTATTTTGCGATCCGTTCAAGCCACTTCACCATTCCAAGCATTACAAACATGGAAATAAGGCAGACAACCAGGAACACACCCCAAGCCTCCCAGATAGGCCACTTGTTATACATCAACGGGCCAAGGAACAGCAAGAGGTTGCCGACTGCGGTAGCCCCTAACCAAAGGCCCTGGCATAGCCCCTGCATGTGCTTTGGAGCAACCTTCGATACAAACGACAGCCCCAGAGGCGAAATAAACAGCTCGGCGACAGTAAGGAAGAAATAGATCACAAACATGATCCACCATCCGCTCTTCAATGTAGCTGTAGCCGAAGAGCCCATTGCTTTGAACACTTCCGCCGATGGGTAATCCATAAAGTAGCTGTATATTGCCAAGAACAGATATGCAAGCCCGGCAATTCCCATACCGATAGCAATCTTGCGCGGAGTGGATATTTCCTTCCCACGGCGAGAGAGCGCCGAGAATATCGCCATGATTACAGGCGTAAGCACAATCACAAAGAATGGATTTACAGCCTGCCATACCTCAGGGGCTATAGCATCTGTCTTTACGAAGTCGCGTGCGAACAAGGACAGCGAAGTACCGTTCTGATGGAAAGAGAACCAGAAGAATATGGCTATACCCAGAACAGCAAAAAGTGCATACATGCGACGCTTGATCTCATTTGCCATGGCAGCACGTTCCTCCGGTGTATAATTGACCGACTTGATATCCTCCTTCTTGGACGGATTGGGCAACCCTTTCTTGCTGGCAATGAAGATAGCCAATGAAATGAGCATTGCGACAATCGATGCTATGAACGAGTAATGTATACCAGTATTGAACACCTCAAGGTATTTCTGGCAAAAAGACTGAACATCTGAAGCCGCACTACCGCCTACCGCTGTAATAAGGGCGTATAGATTATTGATGTTCTCCATATTCATCGAGTCGCCAAGCGACAAGTATTCGTGGCACAGGCGTGGCAGATCTGCATTATAGGCCATTCCATGTTCTCCTAGCCACCAGCTACGCAGCATTGGTGCTACGAACGGGGCTATCAATCCACCGATATTGATGAATACATAAAAAATCTGGAAACCTGAATCACGTTTATCTGCATAACGTGGATTGTCATATAGCTGGCCGACAATTGCCTGGAGATTGCCTTTGAACAGACCGTTGCCAAATGCGATAAGGAACAGGGCAAAACATGTCAGCGGCAACAGCCAGTTTATATTATCTGATGTTGAAAGGATAGGTATAGCCAGCACGCCATAGCCTAAGGCCATTATTATCAATCCTTTGATGATCGTACCCTTATAATCCTGGAATTTATCTGCGATATATCCCCCCACAAGGCTTAGGACATATATTCCTGCATAAAAAAATGAATAGATCAATGTACTGGTCTCATCGCTCAATCCGAACTTTGAGCAAAGGAACAGCACAAGAACAGCGTTCATGATATAATATCCGAAACGCTCGCCCATGTTGCTTAAGGCTGCTGGAATCAGCCCTTTGGGTTGGTCTTTGAACATAATTAAATATTAGGATGATTATTTATTGATATTATTACCGAATGGTTTACGGGTGCTAAGATAGTAAAAATTCTTTAATTTTTAGCCAGTATAACCACATTCACCACAATTACATACCAATTTTTATACTAATTTTGCGTATGATTAACAATTATACTTATTCAGGATACATGGACAATAAAGATTTCATAGGAATAATACCTGCACGTTTTGCATCATCACGTTTCCCCGGAAAGCCATTGGCTAAAATAGGTGACATCACAATGATAGAACGTGTATACCGTCAGGCATCCAAAGCCCTTGACACTGTCATTGTGGCCACGGATGACACACGCATAATGCAAACTGTTGAAGCTTTCGGAGGAAACGCAGTGATGACATCCGGAGAACACCGAAGCGGCACTGACCGTATATGTGAGGCCTACGACCTGACTGGATCTAAAGCATCTGTTGTAATAAACATACAAGGCGATGAACCTTTTGTAAATCCTGAGCAGATTGAATCTCTAAAAGGATGCTTCAATGATCCGGCAGTAGATATCGCTACACTGGTACGCCGTTTCAACCCTGATGACGGATTTGAGGCATTGTTTGACAAAAATACGCCAAAAGTGGTAATGGACAACCAAATGAACGCCTTGTATTTCAGTCGGTCCATCATACCGTATGTAAGGAACTACCCTTGGGAAGAATGGACCAGCAAATCTGTGTTCTATACACATGTCGGCATGTATGCCTACCGTGCAGAGACACTGCACAATATCACACAGCTGCCACAGTCATCTCTTGAAATAGATGAAAGCCTGGAACAACTACGGTGGCTTCAAAACGGATACCGCATACGCACAGCGATAACCGCATGCAAGACCATAGGCATAGACACTCCTGAAGACCTTGAAAAAGCTTGCCGTTTTGCCGCCGGCAACAACCTTTAGACAGAACCATGCTCGACCGTTCAAAAAAACCACAGACAAAACCTTTTGGCAGCCTGCATCTGCCTGAGGAGCGTTGTACCCTACTCCATTCTGGAATCACATTCCATGAACTCAACCACGGCAACGGACAAATATGCAAACTGTCAATGATATGGAATGGTGGTACATCCGATGTTATGCCGCGTGAAGCCCTATCTTTGGCCATGCAGCTCATTCGTGAAGGCTCACCGGAAATCCCACCGCACATCATGGACGACATGATTGATTTCAATGGTGCTTCTCTTTCCACTCAGGTATCGGAGCATCATTCTTCCATGCATCTGACATGCCTTACATCCCGCCTTGAGCACCTTTTACCATCAATTTTTGACTGCATAACCAATCCGGAGATGCCGGAAAACATTATACAGGCAAACCTAAGGGCCGCAGCAGAAAGGTTGACATTAGCGCAAAACAAAGTATCCTACCGGGTATCACGCCTAAATGCAGCCCGCATAATGGGTAGTAGCCATCCCGATGCGCAAACCCCTACCGTAGATTCAATCATGTCACTGGACAGGCGGACATTGCTCGAGGTGGAACAGGCTATATGCATGTCATCTGCCGGACTAAATGTTTTCCTCACCGGTCAAATCTCAGACAAGACAAGGGACATAGTCCTTCAAAATCTTGAGCGGTACACATCAAAGGCAAACGGCACTCCGTACCCCATCAGCATCATAGGATACCGGGCATCTTCGCCCGGTATAGAAAAAATAACCGTTGACGGCTCCCTGCAAAGCGCTGTCAATATCTCATTCCCTGCAATTGACCGGGGACACCGCGATTACATACAGTTACGCCTGGCGGTAATGGCGCTCGGCGGTTATTTTGGAAGCAGGCTGATGTCCAACATTCGTGAAGACAAAGGCTACACATATGGCATTAGCAGTGCCCTTATGGGGGCACTCAACGGTGCATACATCACAATACAGTCCCAGCAAGACCATGCATATACCGATGCTGTGATCGAAGAAACCATGAAGGAGATCGAACGCCTGCGCACGAAGCCAATGGGCAAAGACGAGCTGGAACGTCTCCGCGCTTTTGCGATGTCGCAGCTGGCAGCGGTATTGGACACCCCTTTCGATATCTCCGCCTATCACTCATTAAGGCTGACCACGGGCGTACCTGAAGGGTACTTCAAAAGCCAGCAGGAAATAATCAACAACATGACACCACAATCCATAATGGAGACTGCCTATTGTCACATCAACCCGGCACAGGCCAGAATTTCCATAGCATCACCAAGCTGAAAGATAGGGACACCATATGTAATTTATTTGAATTTGCTGAACCCATTCTCTGCGTTTTTCGTTATTAAAAGCAAAAGAAATTCAAAATAGTTTCAGCTATTTTACAATAATGCTTTTAACTGATAATGATGTTTAATTTTAATGCGATTAACAATGAGAAAGAATGTACTTTTAGCAATTGTAGCCATCGGCTCATTGCTGGCTTCAGGTAAGGCCTATGCACAGGATACCGAGATTGTAGTACAGGAGGATGTAGTTTATGGCGAGATAACTGATTGTAAAGACCGATATTACTCCACATCACGCGACAATTGGTTCATCCAGCTGGGTGCAGGCATCAATGTCCCATACGTGGAAAATTTCCTTGATGACGGCAGTAAGGCCGGACGCCACATTACAGCAGGATACACTGCCGGATTCGGAAAATGGTTCAGCCCTTATATCGGCTGGCGCATGAGCTTCCTTGGAGGTGCCATAAATTACGACACACAGACATACTGCAAAGCTAAATATGTCAATGCCAATGTCGATTTCATGTGGGATATGTTCAATTCTTTCAACGTCAACCCAAAGCGTGTATTCTCGATAGTCCCGTATGTAGGCCTTGGAGGAACATATGTATGGGATTTCTCACCACGCAACGGTGACCACCTGAACCGTCACGGCGCTGTCAAAAAGAACCAGTGGCTGCTCCCCGTATCTGCCGGCATACAGCTTCGGTTCAGGCTCTGCCGCTATGTAGACTTCTATGCAGAAGGACGCGCCCAATTCTATGGCGACAATTTCAACAACTACGTAGGCTCACGTCCTGTCGATATAAATATCTCTGCCATGGGAGGCTTCATTTTCAATATTGGCGGTTCAGACTTCAAGAGCTACAACCCTTGCGACTATCTGTCATACATAAGCGACCTTAACAACCAGGTCAACGACCTGCGTGGCCAAGTGGCAACAACCACGGCAGCACTTGCAGCTGCAGAGGCACAACTTCCATGCCCCGAAGTCGTTGAGGAGAAAGCTGAAATCATTGAAACAAACACATTGATGTCTACCGTACGGTTTCAAATTGATTCAGACCGCATCTCAGACGAGGAAATGGTGAACGTCTATAATATCGGACAATGGATGAAATCAAATCCCAACCAGAACGTGACCATACAGGGATATGCCGATAAAAACACCGGCACCAGCAAATACAACATGCAACTGTCAAAGCGCCGCGCACAGGCTGTCTATGACATACTTGTCAATAAATATGGCATAAATCCTGACCGCCTTTCGATTTCTGCCCTTGGCAGCGACACACAGCCATATGAAACAAACAACTGGAACAGAATCGTAATTTTCACACCGGAAAAACAACTATAGATCCGGGACAAATAAGACAGAAACAGTCCTGCCAAATTCGGCAGGACTGTTTCTGTCTTTTAAGGTTATCCCTAATAAGCCTCACTTTTTCCTCCAATTGTGAAACTTTGTTAATATGGGGGGGGTATTTTTTGACTACAATCTTAATAATTACTATATTCGCGCTTTATTACTACGTTTTACATGTCATTAACACACATACTTTAGATATGATAACATTGGCCGGCCATCTGATTGCATGTCTTTTCTGGGGCTTATTGATTGCCTTAACTTTGACTGGCATATGTATACTGATAGCACGCAGCTACACTAATAAGGGTGTCAATCCATTGATATGTATAGTTTTATCCATATTCATACTATATCAGAGTGTTCTTGCTGTGGGGGCCATGTATGCTAAAGGCCTAGTGCAGGATATACACGACACAGTTGAAAACGTAGCAGAAACGGCTGGCGGTATGCTGTCTTCCAATGAGATATCCAGGCAATTAAAAGAGCATTTCCCAGACATGCCACAGAACATCCAGAAGAACATTGCCGACACCGATACTGCAAATTCAATCACGTCACAAGCCGATATGATTGCAGGGCAGTATATATCACAACTCAACGGATACATATTAAAACGCCTCTATTGGGCATTGGGATTCATGGCTATAGGGACAATACTTTTAATCATCTTCCCTTATGGTGGCAAAAACCGAAAATCTAAAGGTGGCAATTCATCAATACCTGCTTGGAATAAATATGATGTAGATTTTTAGACCGAATTACACATAAATTATAGAAATAACACATTAAATAATCATCAAAACAACCAACCAATCAACATTTATGGCAAATCATCTTATCGTAGGACTCGGCGGTACTGGCGGATCTGTAATCCGCGCACTCCGCAAACGCATCTATGAGGAATTTGGTAAAAATGAACCGGACGGCAAAGTCAATATTGAATATCTATATGTAGATTCGTCCCCAAAAGACCTTAATGACAGGACATCATGGAAAACACTTGGTGCATCTGTCCACCTTGCGGACACACAGAAAGTATCAATACATGGTGTAGGTGCGAACGTTCTTGATAACCTCTACCAGTTCCCTGGTATAGAAAGCTTCATCACGCCTGAAGACCGCACACTCTTCAATGACCTTGGATCACTCATCAGCGACGGTATAGGCGGGCAGCGCCGACGCCTGGGACGTCTATTGTTTGCAAACAACCTCTGTGGCCCGGCCAACCTTACCTTTGTCGCAAGGCTAAAAGACCGTGTACAGAAACTTACAGAAAAAAACAACGATGATGTAGTCACATTCCATATATGCGCCGGCCTGGCTGGCGGCACCGGATCTGGCTCTATAATCGATGCCATAGCCCAAATTCGTAAAGAATACCAGCCACAGATAGGTATCGGCGACAAGTACAAAGTGTACCTTTACCTCTATATCCCTGAAATGATAGTAGTCGATCCTGACCGTGATGCAGGATATTACCAGGCAAACGGATATGCCGCCCTTGATGAAATTAATGCTATAAGTGTCAAGACATACCGCCCGACAGACGTAACAGGCAATTTCCTTGACGAATACGGAAACGTAAAACGTCTGCTTGATAACTGCGATGCCTTTGAGGCGGCATTCCTATATTCAAACGTCAACGAACGCAACCACAAGCTTGAAATTGGCACAGAACTACCTGCAGCCGTAGCCGACTTCCTGTTCCAGAAGACCATTGCATCGGAAATAACAGGTGCGGGTAAGATGGCACGCCTGCAGAACTGTGAGAACAGCGGCACCACACCCGAAATGGATGCAAACAACCAGGCCGTACGTTCTCGCCGTTTCATGACATTCGGTATAAAGCGTATCGAATACCCTGAAAATGAAGTCAAAGAATATGTAGCATTCAACTTCGCCACACAGGCTGCCCGCCAGATGCAATACAACAAATGGGTAGGCGGAATCGGCTTTGACGAATGCACAATTGATGAGGTCGGGGCTGGTTACAATGCAGAAGTTGACTCAAAGAACTCTCAAGAACGGTATCTGCTTACCGATGCATACCTCACCCTCTCCAAACCTATTATCGAGGATGCCAGCACAAAGAAATGGAAAGATATTGGTGTGGCTTGGGACAATTGGACCAACTTCTTTGCAGAATCTGTACAGCGTGAGGAGGAGAAGAAGAATTGGCTTCCCGCATTCCGCCGTGCTTGCGCAAAACAGTTCGATGAATCATACCGCAGCCAGGGTGTAAAGGATTTCTACAAATCCTACACAAAAGACATCAAGAACTACGCCTCATACATACGCCGCAACGCTGAAAACATCCTGTTCACAGAATGGAAAAACGGCGAAAAATCAATCCTTGAGGTTGAAAAGTATGTCACTGTCATGATGGAAAAATGCGAAAAGCGCATTGAAAAGTACAAAGACAATATAGCGAAAATCGACCAGATGGTATCGACAGACCTCGCTAACTCCATCAAGGCATACGAAGTTGAATGGAACAATATCGGTTGGCTGCGCGATGCAATAACCAACAAGAGCGAAAAGGTATTCTCGTCATACAAAGCCGCCACACGTGACCTATATACATTTATGACAAAAGCTGAAGGTTACCGCTATGCCGTACTCCTGATGCAGGCTGTCATAAACGAATTCGGCATGCTGCGTAACAGTGTTGTACAGTTCAAGACTCTTCTGAACGAATTGCTCGGACAGGTGGTAGAAAATGCCGAATCCAAATGCCAGGTAACCAACGAAAATACCGCTGATGCCAAGATTGTAAAGAAATACGACCCGGATCTTGTACGTCAGAACACCAAGAAATTCATCCTTGACGAGGACACTCAAAAAGAGAATGCACGTGCAATACGCAACAAGCTTATAGGCCTTCTCGGCGAGGACAACCCTTCGTTCAACAACCTGTTTGAACACATAGGCGATGTTACTACTGTTGAGGACATCTTCGTTAACATATGTATGGAAAGCGCTACAGCAAAAATGGAAGAACTTGCCATAAGCGACCCTACTCAGAAGATGACCAACGTAAACGTGCTTGAGAAAATCAAGCAAGAATACAACACCGACGAGAAACTTGAAGACTTCGTCCGCAGCCTGTTCAATTCCGCACAATGCTACCTGCAGTTTGACACCCAGGAACAATCTAAAGGCTCATCACAGACCAATATGATGCGCATGGTTCAATTATGCCTGCCGGAATACAGCGACCCATCAAATTTCCGCGAGAAATTCATCGAGAAATTTGCAAGCGTGTGCAGCGGATTCCAGTTCAACGCCTCTCAGGACGTATCAAAGAACTACAAGGATAACCAGATTGTAGTGGTAGCCGCCGCAAGCGGATTCCCGTTACGGTATGTAGCCAACGTAGCCAACCTCAAACAGAAATACGACTCCAAGCTTATCGGACCGCAAGCAGCCCTCAACAAGATGGTGCTCCATACCGAATCGTTCCGCAAGCCCCTGCCGTCGCTCTTTGAAAAGGCTGCTTCCGACAAGGCTAAAGACCTGCGTACACCCGTTATGCTTGCCTTTGCTCTCGACCTCGTAAAGGAAAAGGTAAATCCAGAAACAGGTGAACACTACCTCGCCATCGAACGCGAAGACGAAGACGGCTGGACTGTAGAGACCCCTATCGGCAAAGACCTACTGGGCGCTATACGAGTATTGTCAACCAAGGATAAAGAAGCCGGTGAAGTCAATGCCGCTGTCGAACGGATTATTGCCACACAATATATCCACAATGAAAAGAAGGCCGAACTGCGAAAGAAAATCGTACGTCTGGTAGAAGGCACAATCCTGCCATTGTTCAACGGCAACAGCCAGAACCAGGATTATCTGGCATTCAAGAAAGCTGCAATGGAAATAAACAAGACCCAATTACAAGACAAATAACCAATTATAATCACTATTATGAGCGACTCAACAATGCTTATCAGACGGAAGGGTATCTGTACCAATCCTGATTGCGACATGTGCCTTTCTCGAGAGGTACAGGAAATAGAACCAGGCGAAGACTTCGTCTGCGCCGAATGTGGCGCACCATTAAAGGACGCCGGTAAAATTCCTACTCCTGGTGGAGATACTAAAAAGAATAAGTTGATCCCAATAATTATAGGGGTTGTAGCCATATTGCTAGGAGGAGGCGCTGCATGGTATTTCCTGTCCGGCAATGGCAGTAACAGCGACAATGCTACCGGATTGTCATTCACTATTGAAGGCCCATCCGAACTGAAAATCGGTGATGAGCGGACTCTGGACGTTGTATCTGAAACAGGTACAAACGATGAAGCTTTAACATGGACATCATCCAACGAAACGGTCGCGTCCGTTGACAACAGCGGAAAAGTGAAGGCTTTGGCAGAAGGTACAGCCCAGATAACAGCAAAAAACGAAGCAAACGGAGCTGAAGCGACACTTGATGTGAATGTGAAGAAAAAAAATGGTGGCAATAATAATGGAACAGCCCCCACCCAACCAAGTAAGCTCAACCTCACATATGGTTCATGGGAAGGTCCTGTAGCAGGAGGCCAGCCAAACGGAATGGGCACATTCACATTCTCAAAGTCCCTTACTATAGACCTTAAAGACGGCTATGGCTCTACCGCCTCAGCAAATGCCGGGGACAAGATCGTAGGTGCAAAATTCAAAAACGGAAAGCTCCAGCAAGGCGAGCTCCAGCGCACTAACGGTGAACGGGTAATGCTTATCGGCCTTAACCAAGAACTCTAAAAATCAGACTCAATGCTGCCAATTATATCAAAATGGCATAAGCACGCGCTTGCAACATTGGGCGCATTGACCATTGTCGCTGTGACACCGCAAAAGGCGGTGTCACAGCCGCAAGGTCATTACAGTTCAGACATACTTAAAGAAATGTCTGAAGCCATGAAAATAACCGGCCTACTGGATACGATTTCCGATGGAATCCATGTAGAGGCTATAGATTATAAAGGTAAACCTGTCACAATCATTTCTGAAAACGGAAAAATCACACATATCGGATATTCCGTTTTCCTTGAAGACATACGTAGGGGAATCCCGTCGCCATTCTACAATATGATGGAACGGTACGCCCTTTTGGAGGCCCTCCCTTTGAAACGTCAAAAGACTGTATCCAGAGAACTATACGAGGAAGGCTTCAATTTCTCTAAAGGCAGCTTAGGATTGTTGCCATCATTATATAAAGACTCGACAATCATTTTTTCTCTCGACACACAAAACGGAAAAAAATATAATGCGGAATGGAGAAAAGGCGATAATCCAGTCGTATCCATGACCGCTCCTGTGTCCTATGACCTACACCATGGCACTAACATGGATGAGAACGAGCGCAGGATACTTGAAGACCTGCAATCTATATCAAAAGCACCATTTAATAAAGAAAATTTCAAGAAATCTCCAATTTCCCGCGAGGATGTGATAACTTATTTCCCGGTAAACTATTACATACTACCTGGCGAATCATACTATTTCGATAATTTCAACACAAACCGATACTACACGCGTACAGACAGCATAAATTTCAATCCAATTTTCTCCAATGAATATCCAATGGAGACATTGGCAAACCTATGCACAGGTATAGAAATTGAAAACAGGATAAATATTGACATAAAACTTATACAATACGGACACAAGAAGCCAAATGTCAATATCCCTCTTTCTGTACTAGTTGAATATTGCCTTAATAATGGATGTACTCCTTTTTTCGGAGTTATCGGAAGTGACAAAAATACCATCACAGCAGAGCTACTAATGCGCAATGCACCGGAAGGTTACTGCCATATCATAAAAATTACAGCCCCAGTTTCATCTATCGGCAACGAAGATGGCGAATTTAAGGCCAGAATGAACCCATTCATCCCGATATCGAAAATATCCAGTCTGTTTGACGACAACTATACCGACCAAAAATCAAACCCCAATCTTCCAACATACAAAAAATGAGACATCGCATATTATACCCCAGAATAATGGCCCTCGCCATAATGGTAATTTCATTTATGGCCACTGCAAATGCCGCCAGCCCGGCAAAACAGATAAACAACATTAAACGTGCCGGGACATACTTTTATGCCGAGGCAACCACTGATACAGAAAAAGAATCCAAAAGTTCAGCAACGGCAATTCTTGCAAACCACATAAATGACTATATCAAAGATAATGGCCTAAGTCACGAGCGTGTAGATCCTGACAATATACCGGGTGTGAAATTCATCACCATGAAACGCGGTTCACAGACAAGGGCTTTCGCATATGTAGAAAAAGGAGTAATATTAAATGGGGAGACACCTATGCCTCAACCTGAAATACAGGTAGAACCTGAGCCTGAACCCGAACTGAACATATCTCCTGATACCATAGTGTACGCACCAGAGACCAACCTACCAGAATCCCAAATCCAGGAAGAGGCCATATCTGAACAGACTGTAACAGAAGAGATACTGCCAGATGCACCTACTGACAATTCGGACGTAACCATCACCCCACAAATGCAGACTTATATCAATGCCCTTGAATCGCTATACAATGCCGGAAGCATTGAAAATGTCATCAAGACACTACACCGTCTTGAAGCGGAATATATTGTCAAGCGTTATGGGGCATATACAAGCTGCAAGAACCGCACATGGTCTTTCTGGATGATCTATGACCGTACCGGGAAGACACTGGAAGCATTTCTGTCGCCAGGCCAAGACGGCGAACGTCTGAACATCATCACAAATACTGAAAACGGTTCACTCGAAGAGCATCTGCACGGAAAAGGCAAAACGGCCATATTCTTTGAATTCAGATAAAAGCCACGCACCACCAAGTTAAAATCATCACTCCATAAAAAATGAAACGTTATTTCCTAATCCTGCTTACTTTTACGGCAATGCTGGGATTGAAAGCCCAAGAGCCCGTCACCTTCGAATTTTCTGACGGAATAAACGAAGGAGCACTTAAGACAAAAATGGAAAGGCAGGTGTCTGCATTGCTGACAGCAATAAACAAGGCAGCAGCCACCAATACCCCTATAAACTATGCAGGCATTGACATTGATACTGATGCATCCCAAAGCATAGGGATGACTTGGAGGGTGGTACATTTCATGACCGAAGACAATGATATTATAGACCACTGTATC
>VSPW01000003.1 GCA_009775535.1 Muribaculaceae bacterium | reverse complement strand
AAACCCACCGATCATGCCTGTATTATGCGGTGCAATTGAGCATATACAGGTATATACTTGAACGTAAATACGGCATCCAGGTAGGCCATGCCTACCTGGGCATATTCCATCCCACTTACGACCGCCCTTACACCGCCGCCGTGCCATATCTCAACAACGAGGCTGAAAAGGTGATGAAATTCCACTGCAAAAAATGACAACAGACAGAATAAAGACCTTATATGTAAGCGACATGGACGGCACACTGCTGAATGCAGACAGCAAAGTGAGCCCAAAATCGTCACACATCATATCAAGCCTGACCCGCAACGGTGCAATGATAACCGTGGCGACTGCACGCACCCCGGCTACCGTAGTGCCGCTGCTGTCAGGGGCTGACATATCTATTCCGGCCATAGTCATGACAGGTGCTGCCATGTGGGATTGGAAGGCCAACCGGTATATATCACCGAAATTTATCGATACCGATGCCGTATCATCAGTATGCGGCATCCTATCAAGCCATGGCATGACACCATTTGTCTACACTCTTGAAGGAGACTGCATGCTGTCGGTATACCACACATCACCATCCCTGACAACCTCTGAACAGGGATTCGTAACCCAACGGACGGGATTGCCGCTAAAGCGCTTCCTGATAGGGACACCTATACCTGAAACCGCCATGGGCCGCACAATGCTCATATTCGCAATAGGCCGTATTGGAGAAGCCGATGATGCCGCCGCCGACATTACAGCCGCAACCGGATGTGCCGTCAGCGCCTACCCCGACATCTTCAACCGCAATGAGGCCTTCATCGAAGTGTTTGCACCAGGCGTAAGCAAGGCCCAAGCCGTCCGCGAACTTGCCAAAAGAACGGGAGCAGACAGGACAGTGGTCTTCGGGGACAACCTCAATGATATCCCAATGATGGAAGCAGCCGACCTTGCTGTAGCCGTAGGCAACGCATTTGAGGAAGTAAAGGCCGCTGCAGATATCACAATAGGCGCAAACACAGCCGATTCTGTGGCCATGTTCATTGAAAATGACTTCAATTCCCACTGACATACACATTTTAACAACCATCAATTAAGGTTCTACCGAATTATTGATAACTTTGCGGCCGAAATGCGCAGTCTACCCTACATCATCTTTCTGCTTATCATCACAGGATGTAGCTATTCAAGCACCCAACCAAAAGTGCTTGATGAGGCGCAACGCCTCATTACGAGCGACCCGCAGGCTGCACTCTCCGCACTTAACAGCCTGGATGTCTCCGGATTCCAGGATTCAGCCACAATGGCCCAATGGGCGTTGCTCTACAGCGAGGCGATGCTGGCCAATAACCTTGCCGCTCCAACAGACACTATTATAGATATCGCTGTTGACTATTACAGCACCCATAATAAGGAAGAGTTTCAAA
Source organism: Muribaculaceae bacterium (assembly GCA_009775535.1). GTDB lineage: Bacteria > Bacteroidota > Bacteroidia > Bacteroidales > Muribaculaceae > CAG-873. The sequence goes on along the minus strand of VSPW01000003.1, from coordinate 26,289 downwards.
GAGCCTCACGAATTAAGGCGCTTTTACGGGCAACCGACAACAAAAACGAACTTGCCACCGCCCTTTATCTCCAAAAGGAGAAAGAGTTTATGCTATATAAAGAGCGGATAAAGCGAGAGCAGATCGTTTATACCGGTTTAATCGTTTTTCTTATTGCAGCCGGTATCATCGTCTGGATGCGGCAACGGCTTAAGATAAAGTCGGCGCATAATAATGCACTGATGGCCGAAGCTTCAATGCTTAATGAGTGTATAGAATCAAAGGACGGTGATGTAACCAGGCTTGAGGCTACACTTCACGGATTGCTTGAAAACCGTTTCGCACTCATAGATTCCCTTTGCCAGACATATTACGAATCGCAGGGGACAAAGACTGAACGCAAGGCCATCGCCGATAAAGTGAAAAATGAAATCGAGGCAGTGCGTTCCGAGTCATTTGCCGATATGGAAAAAGCCGTCAACGACTGCCGCGACAATATCCTGTCACGTATAAAGGCAACACATCCCAATATAAAGCCCGAAGACTACCAACTTGCCGTCTACCTCGCAAGCAATTTATCAACACGCACGATCAGCCTTCTGCTCGAAGAGTCGATTGATGTTGTCTACAAAAGAAAGTCCCGTCTTAAAAAGAGACTTTTGGAGGCAAACGATTCCAAGAATACCGATTTTGCAGAAATTTTCTGACGTTAAATCTTGACCTGTCAGATTTTATCAAATCAGTGTTTTATAATATATTAATAACCAATATATTGCATTCTCAGCTGTCAAGCTTTTGATTTGATGTCGATTATCATTTGTGAGTAATTTTGCTACAAAAAAAAGACTCACATGAATCCAAAAATCATTATTGCAACTGCGGCGGCCATATTGTCTGTGGCAACACTCAAGGCACAGACACAAGAGGGCACAGACAGTCTTACCCGCGAACTTCAGGAAGTGGTAGTAACCGCAAACCAGCCTGCCACGAGACTGGCAGGGACAACACTTATATCAACTATACCTGGAAGCAACCTCGCCTACCTCGGCAATGCACTTGACGTGCTTGCCCAACTGCCGATGATAAAAGTAGAGGATAACACCGTAAACGTCATCGGCAAGGATAATATTGAAATATATATTGATGGCCGCCCCATGCGCGACGGACTGGAACTCCAGCAACTGCTTTCGTCCAACCTACGTAAAGTTGAATTACTAATGTCCCCTGGTGCTGCATACAACAGCACCACCGGGGCAGTACTGAAAATCACTACCCGACGTAATTTCATGCAAGGTCTATCGCTGACCGACCAGTTCCGGCTGCAACGCCGCCGACAGTGGTCCGTATCGGACAACCTAAGCCTGAATTACCGTACAGGCGATTGGGACATATACCTTAACGGAACATTCAACCATAATGATAACGTCACTAAAGGCTCATCCACAAATACACTAATGTATGACGGCAAAGCAACCGTAGTAGGAGGCATGCAGCACAACCGCGCCATCTCAAATACCGGCACAATCCGTAGCGGATTCAATTATGCACGGGGCAATCAGTCTTTCGGAGCATATTACCGCTACAACCCGGAACGCGTAGATTTCACCAACACCGGCCATGAACGGCTCGATGACTCCGCTCCGCTTTCCCGCATAATCTATAAGGATATCCGGGCGCATGACCACCTCGTCTCCATGTATTACGAGAATACTTTTGCCGATAAGTTCCTATTGCATTTCGACGGTGACTATAGAAACTCGGTCGCCGATAATTCCGTGGCTACCACCTATCCAGATGCCACCGCCGATGATGTCAACTCCACCGACAGACGACATTCAACACTTTGGGCAGGTAAGCTATACATGAACTTCCCACTTGCCAAAGGGGATTTCACCATCGGCATACAGGACAGTCACACCCATACCTCCCTGGACTATATGATGCTCAACCCCACGGTAGGCGAATACATACCTTCGTCTCTCACAGATGCGCGGCAGACTTCCGCCGCCATGTTCGCATCCTGGACGCGTGTGTCCGGCAGATTCAATATGTCGATAGGTGTCAGGTATGAGTATGTCGACTACGATTTCAAAACCAACGGCAAGCGCAATGAGGATGTGAGCCGCCATGACCATCTGCTTACACCAGATATTTCATTCGGTTACTCTTTTAACGACCGCTCGCAGGTTAGCCTCAGCTACAAAATGTCTACCGTAAAACCGCCATACCCACAACTCACGAACTCGCTTTCATATGTCGGGCTACATGAAATTGAGGGCGGCAATCCGGGGCTGCACGATGAAAGGAAACACCACTTAGAATTGTCCGGCATGTGGAACGACTTTATGCTACAAGCCAACTTTACGCGAAGCATGGACACCTATGCATTTGTCAAGGAAATTTATCCGGCCGATAACCTCCAGTTGCTCATGCACCCCATAAATATTGATGTTACCGCCATGAGCATGTACCTTGTCTGGAGCAGACGGATAAACCGCTGGACACCCAACGCCACCATAGGCTTATATAAACAATGGCTTGACATAGATGGCACGAACTACAACCGTCCGATATTCTCATATTATTTTGACAACACACTGGCGTTGCCTAAAGGATGGAATCTAACTGTCAATATAAGCGGACAAGGGCGCGGCGACATGCACACCAACCAGTTTGGCACTACATGGCTCACAATGGACGCCTCCATTGGCAAATCTCTGTTTGATAAATCATTAACCATAAAGATATCCGCTACTGACATATTCAACACGGCCAACAACGATTGGACAATGGACACCTACGGCATATTTTTCAGCAAACAGCAGAGATATGACTGGCGCGGTGTCAGCCTGAACATAGTCTACAGGTTCAATCCCCGCAAAAGCAAATATAAAGGCAACACAGCATCAGAAGCGGAAATGAACCGTCTATAAATATAGAATTCCGATGATACCACACCGCCGTCAGGCAGGATACAGGACATACGGACCGAATCCATGATTACGGACGTCTGCATAGGCACAGTTTATTTTGATATACGGGGAAGTTGTCGTATATTTGGGAACGTTTTTGAAATATCCTTATATCTTCAACCCATGAAACCTAAACATCTGCTTTTGGGCGACGAGGCTTTCGCGCTCGGGGCAATAAACGCAGGCCTGTCCGGGGCGTATGCCTATCCCGGGACTCCATCGACTGAAATTATGGAATTTGTACAGTCGAATCAGGTTGCAAAAGAACGCGGCATACACCGGCACTGGTCCAGCAATGAAAAGACAGCGATGGAAGAGGCCCTAGGGATGTCGTTCGCAGGCAAAAGGACCATCGTGTCCATGAAACATGTGGGCCTCAATGTCGCCGCCGACCCGTTTGTCAATTCCGCAATGACAGGCGCAAACGGCGGACTGATCGTAGTATCCGCCGATGACCCATCAATGCACTCATCACAAAACGAACAGGACTCACGCTTCTTCGCCGATTTCGCCATGCTCCCTACCCTTGAGCCGTCTGACCAACAGGAGGCCTATGACATGGCCGCATACGGGTTCGACATGTCGGAACGGTTACGGCTGCCTGTGCTGCTACGGTTCGTGACCCGCCTGTCGCATTCGCGCGGAGTAGTGACGTCCGATGACGCCCCACGCATAGAAAACACCCTGTCGTTCCCGGAAGACACCCGCAGATGGGTGCTGATGCCGGGCAACTCCCGCCTACGCAACCGTGCGCTCATTGCTGAGCAGGAACTATTGAAAGAAGATTCGGAGAGGTCTCCGTTCAACAGATATACAGACGGCCCGGACAAATCGCTTGGGATAATAGTGTCGGGCATAGCATCCAACTACCTTAACGAGGTGTTCCCGGACGGATGTCCGTTCCCGACAGTAAAGGTTTCGCAATACCCCCTCCCCTGCAAGATGATAGGACGCCTCGCCGATGAGACAGAGGCCATACTGGTAATAGAGGAAGGCCAGCCTTTCATCGAACGGCAGCTCAGGGGTTTGCTCGACCGCGGCGTAAAAGTGTACGGCAAAATGGACGGCCACCTTAACCGTGACGGTGAACTTACGCCTGACTCTGTAAGGAATGCGGTGGCCAAGTTCCATCCCTATACAGATGCCGCCCCCATTACATGCGAAGGCAAGAAGAGCGCCCTTACCGTACCTAGGCCACCGGCCCTATGCCAGGGATGCGGACACCGTGATGTGTACGGCGCTCTCAACGATGCCATCGGTGCGTATGACTGCCCGAAAGTGTTCGGGGACATCGGATGCTACACACTGGGATGGCTATCGCCGTTCAATGCATTAGACACATGTGTGGACATGGGGGCGTCAATCACCATGGCGAAAGGTGCAGCCGATGCAGGCGTGCATCCTGCCATAGCGATCATAGGGGATTCAACCTTTACCCATTCGGGAATGACAGGACTACTGGACGCCATCAATGAGGACTCCCCGATAACAGTGATAATATCCGACAACCTCACTACCGGAATGACCGGAGGACAGGATTCACAAGGCACAGGCAAACTTGAGGACATATGCCTTGGACTAGGGGCATCCCCGGAGCATGTGCACACTATCGACTCCCATCCACGCAACCACGATGAAATGGTGGCCCTATTCAGGACGGAATTCGACCATAACGGACTGTCGGTGATAGTGTCGCGCCGCGAGTGCATACAAACTGCAAAAAGACACGCCAAAAAGAACAGATGACAACAACAAAACCGAACATCCTACCCATGAAAACCGACATAATACTGGCCGGAGTAGGAGGACAAGGAATCCTCTCCATAGCAGCCATACTTGGCCGTGCTGCACTGAACGAAAACCTTTATATAAAACAGGCCGAAGTACACGGCATGAGCCAACGCGGAGGCGACGTGCAGAGCAACCTGCGCATCTCCGACAGGCCGGTAGCCTCCGACCTTATCCCATTGGGACAAGCCGACCTGATAATATCGTTAGAGCCTATGGAGGCGCTACGCTATGTGGAATACCTCGGCCCGGAAGGACGCATAGTGACAAATACCACACCTTTTGTCAACATCCCAAACTATCCTGACCTGGAAGCGATGATAGCCGACCTCCACGGCCGCCACAACGTAGTGGCGTTCGATGTAGACAAGCTTGCCCGCGAAAAAGCTTCACCAAGGGCGTCCAACATGGCACTCCTGGGTGCAGCTTCGCCATTCGTATGCCTGGAGGCGGAAAAAATCCGCCAGGCCATAGCCGATGTGTTCACCCCAAAGGGCGAGGAAATAATAGAAATGAACATCAAAGCCTTCAATGCCGGAAGAAAATATACGTTGAACCACAGCAACTGACATATAGGAGGTAGGCAATATATGTTTCCGATAAGCAAACAAACACTGGAGGACACCATAAGGCGTCTAGGCATTGTAAAAATGACATCTGCAACCATACGGCAGATATGTGCGCTGGCAGCAGCCCTGGAGGAAGAGGCCGGAGAACGGTTTGTACACCTGGAAATAGGAAATCCAGGGTTGCCTGCAGTAATGACAGGCGTGAATGCCGAGATCGAGGCACTAAAAGGTGGCATAGCGAACAAATATCCGGACATAGCCGGAATACCGCGGCTGAAGAAGGCCGGATCAGAGTTCGTCAAGGCATTCCTGGACATCGACATATCACCTCGGGGCATCGTGCCTACCGTAGGGTCGATGCAGGGCTGCTTCACCATGCTTTTGCTGCTGGGACAACGCGTACCGGGCAAGGATACCATGCTGTATATCAACCCCGGCTTCCCGGCACAACGCAACCAGGCCAAGATACTTGGGCTGAAAGAGGCGGCATTCGACATATACAACTACCGCGGCGACAGGCTAGAACCGAAACTACGGTCGATACTTGACAATGGCAACGTGACCGGCATAATCTACAGCAATCCCAACAATCCGGCGTGGACAAACCTGACGGAACAGGAACTGGATACTATAGGCCGGCTGGCCACGGAATATGACGTGTTCGTACTTGAGGACCTGGCATACTTCGGCATGGACTTCCGCCATTACATGGGTGAGCCGTACCGCGAGCCTTTCGTGCCTACAGTAGCCAAATACACTGACAATTACATACTGCTATTATCCGCATCGAAGATATTCAGCTATGCCGGACAGCGCATAGCCCTTGTGTGCATTGGCGACAAGGTGGCGGCACGGCGCTTCCCATACCTTGAACAGTTTTACGAAATGCCGACCTTCGGGGACGCATACATCTACGGCGTGCTCTACACGGCATCGTCAGGCACAGCGCATTCGGCACAATACGCCATGGCTGCCATGCTGGAGGAGGCGACCGCCGGAAGGCTCGACTTCGTAGGGCTATGCGGGGAATACGGAAGGCGCGGCGGCAGGGCTCGCAAAATTTTCCTTGACAACGGATTCCACCTGGTGTATGACCGCGACGGCGACCGCCCGGTGTCGGACGGGTTCTTCTTCACGGCAGGATACAAAGGCATGGACAGCGAGCAACTGCACAGCGCCCTGCTTAGGTTCGGAGTATCATCAATACCCTTGCCGTCGACAGGAAGCAAACAGGACGGAGTGAGGATATGTGTATCCCTGCTCGACAACGATGAAGCATTCAACATATTGAACGAACGCCTAAAAGCATTCAGAAATGAGCATTAACTTTACCACAGCGGCCGAAGCGGTGAAACTCATACAAAACGGCCACCATGTATATATCCAAGGGAGCACCTCCATACCGGAAGTGCTCCTGGAAGCCTTGGCCGGACGGGGCAACGAGCTCAGCGGCGTAACACTCTATTCCGGCTTCGCCGTCGCCAAAGGGCCATCTCCGTACTGCCGTCCGGAATTCAAGGATTCATTCCTGGTAGACTCGTTCTTTGTTTCCAACGCCGTAAGACAATGGATAGCAGACGGCTACGGGACGATGACCCCACGGTTTCTCGGGGAAGTGCCTGCTCTGTTCCGCGACGGCACATGCCCGGTAGATGTGACGCTGCTCAACTGCAGCCGGCCGAACGCGGACGGGTATGTGAGCTACGGCGTGTCGGCCGACCTTGCCTTTTCTGCCGCCGAATGTTCCAGGATAATAATAGCGCAAATCAACAGCCATATGCCGTTTTCGTACGGCGACCCGGTAATCCACCTGTCGCAACTGTCGGCGGCAGTCGAGGCCGATGACCCACTGGTGGAAGTGCCGACAGCAGTACCTACCGAAAAAGAAATACGCATCGGCAACTTCATTGCGGAACGCATTCCGGACGGGGCTACCCTACAGATAGGTGTAGGCGGCATACCTAATGCCGTAATCCGCGCCCTGCACAACCACCGCCATCTTGGACTCCACACAGAGGCGATGACTGACGGCATACTGCCCTTGCTGGAGGAAGGCGTAATTGACAACTCACTGAAAAAAGTGATGCCAGGAAAGTCGGTGGCATCGCTGGCTCTCGGGTCGAGACGCCTGTACGACTATATGGACTACAATCCTGACATAGTATTCAAGGATGTGGCATGGACCAACGACCCGTTCCGCATCGCCCAGAACCCAAAGGTGATGTCTATAAATTCATGCCTTGAAATAGACCTCACCGGACAGGTGTGCGCCGACTCGATCGGGACAAAAATCTTCTCCGGCGTAGGCGGACAACATGATTTCGTCTACGGTGCATCGCGCAGCGAAGGCGGCCTCTCGTTCCTGGCAATGCTGTCCACCACCAACAAAGGCGCAAACAAGATAAAGCCGGTGCTTACACCTGGCGCAGGCGTGGTGACGACCCGTTTCCAGACCAATTATCTAGTTACGGAACACGGAATAGCCGACCTGCGCGGGAAAAATCTGGCAGAACGGGCCAAGGCCGTGATAAGCCTTGCCGCACCAGAGCACCGTGAAGAGCTCGACCGTGCCGCAGCCGTACGGTTCGGCCATTCATATCTGCGGCTACGATGAAAGATTGATTCAATTATTTGAAGAATTTTTTCGTTAATAGTTGTAGAGACACACTTTATTGATTAATTTTGCAGGGTATATCATATTGTATATCCATGCCTTATCGGCATATACCAACCATTGGGCAAAAACAACACTAACAATTTAATAATTTCAAATTTCACTCATTTATGTGGTTAACAAGCTCATCCATAGGCAGGAAGCTCGTAATGGCAATTACCGGAGCGTGCCTTGTCCTATTTGTTACGTTTCACGTTTTGATGAACTCTGTGGCTATCCTGTGGCCGGCAGCCTACAATGACATCTGCCTGTTCCTTGGCGCCAACTGGTATGCCCTGATAGCATCGGCAGGCCTTGCAGCACTGTTCATCCTGCACATCATCTACGCATTGTGGCTCACAATGCAGAACCGTAAGGCCCGCGGACATGCCCGCTATGCCGTGACAACCCGCCCCCCGCAGGTGGAATGGTCATCCAAGAACATGCTCGTGCTCGGCATCGTTGTCCTTGCATTCCTAGGTGTCCATCTTATCCAGTTCTGGGCAAAGATGCAGCTACAGGAGCTTGTAGGACACAACCCTACTTCTTGGTACACAGTCAACGGCGCAGCAGCCTCACCCGCAATGGGCACACTGTTCATCCAGGAAGCATTCTCCCATTGGTATACCCCTGTAATCTACATCATCGGCTTCGTTGCACTCTGGTTCCACATGAACCACGGTGTATGGTCCATGTTCCAGTCAACAGGCTGGAACGGCAAGCACTGGCTTGAACGCCTGAAATGCATCGCCCTGTGGTGGACATCAATCGTCATAGCCCTGTTCATCGTACAGGCTGTGGTGTTCACCGTCCAGGCCAACGGCAACCACTATACCTCAGACGTGCAGCTCCAGGAGCAGTATGCAGAGGAATGGGGAGCAAAGGCAGAGACCGTCCTTTCTGACTTCAACAAGGAATACGCATCAGCCATCCAGAAGGCCGAAGGTGCAAACCAGCAGGACGTAGCCAAGGAAGTCTTCCTCAGCAAAGGCCCGAAATTCATCGAAGATGCCAACGTGATCATTGACAATTACAAGAAGCAGTGTCCCGATGCGTTCAACGAACATGTGATGCAGCTCGAACAGAGCAAGGACATCATCGAACGTCAAATGCAGTTCTTCTCTAATCCAGCCGCAGCCTCACAGCCGGCATTAAACTAAAATACCCGCAGAACAATGGCAGACATCAATAAACTCGAAGGGATGATCGATTCAACCCCTATCATGAAGGATTACGCCGACATCGAATCCTCCAAACTTCCCGAGTTCCAGATAGACTCTAAGATACCCGAAGGCCCGATAGCCGAAAAGTGGACAAACTACAAAGCCCACCAGAAACTGGTGAACCCCGCCAACAAGCGCCACCTAGACATCATCGTTGTAGGTACAGGACTTGCAGGGGCATCGGCAGCATCATCGCTCGGCGAAATGGGCTTCAATGTATATAACTTCTGCATACAGGACAGCCCCCGCCGTGCACACTCAATCGCAGCACAGGGCGGTATCAATGCAGCAAAGAACTACCAGAATGACGGTGACTCCGTATACCGCCTTTTCTATGACACAATCAAGGGAGGCGACTTCCGTTCACGTGAAGCCAACGTTTACCGCCTTGCAGAGGTGTCGAACAACATCATCGACCAGTGCACACAGCAGGGCGTTCCTTTTGCACGCGAATACGGCGGCCTGCTTGCCAACCGTTCATTCGGCGGCGCACAGGTGAGCCGTACGTTCTATGCCAAGGGACAGACCGGCCAGCAGTTGCTGCTCGGTGCATATTCATCGCTGAACCGCCAGATCAACAAGGGCACAGTACGCAGCTTCAACCGCCGCGAGATGCTTGACATCGTCATCGTTGACGGCCGTGCACGCGGTGTGATCATGCGCAACCTTGTAACAGGCGAAATCGAGCGCTATGCCGCCCATGCCGTAGTGCTGGCCACCGGAGGCTACGGACGTGCATTCTTCCTGTCGACAAACGCAATGGGCTGCAACGGCTCGGCTGCCATCCAGGCATTCAAGAAAGGCGCATACCTCGCCAACCTCGCGTTTACACAGATCCACCCCACCTGTATCCCGGTACACGGTGAAGACCAGTCGAAACTGACTCTCATGAGTGAGTCGCTGCGTAACGACGGCCGTATATGGGTACCCAAGAAGAAAGAGGACGCAGAGGCCATACGTGCCGGCAAGAAAAAGCCTACAGACATACCTGATGAGGACCGCGACTTCTATCTGGAACGCCGCTATCCTGCTTTCGGTAACCTGTGTCCACGCGACATCGCATCACGTGCCGCCAAGGAACGCTGCGATGCCGGTTTCGGTGTAGGTACTGGCAATGCTGTATACCTCGACTTCAAATATGCCATCGAACGCCTTGGCGAAGATGTGGTACGTGACCGCTACGGCAACCTCTTCGACATGTACCAGATGATATCTGATGACAATCCATACAAGACACCTATGATGATATTCCCCGCCAGCCACTATACGATGGGCGGTATCTGGGTTGACTATGAGCTTCAGACATCGGTAAAGGGCCTGTTCGCCATCGGCGAGTGCAACTTCAGCGACCACGGCGCAAACCGTCTCGGCGCTTCGGCATTGATGCAGGGTCTGGCCGACGGTTATTTCGTACTTCCGTTCACAATGCAGAACTATTTGAGCGACCAGATAAAGGTGAAGCATCCCGGCACTGACGCTCCTGAATTTGACGCAGCCGAAAAGGCCGTGCGCGCACGCATTGAAAAGCTGATGAACATCAAGGGTACAAAATCACCGGATGAAATCCACAAGCGTCTGGGACATGTGATGTGGAATCTCGTAGGCATGGGCCGTACACTCCAGAGCCTGGTAAAGGCTATAGATGAAATCGAGGAGGTGCGCAAGGAATTCTACTCTGACCTACGTGTGGTAGGCCGTGCCGATGACCTGAACACCGAACTGGAAAAGGCCCTCCGCCTGGAAGACTTCCTTACAATGTCGAAGATGATGGCTATCGATGCCCTAAACCGCAACGAATCCTGCGGCGCACACTTCCGCGAGGAATACCAGCTTGCTGATGGCGAGGCCGCACGTAACGACAAGGATTACATGTATGTGAGCTGCTGGAAATACACCGGCGACAATGAGAAGCCTATCCTTCTCAAAGAACCGCTCAACTACGAGGCCATCCAGGTTCAAACACGTAACTACAAGTCATAAACCAAGCAACCACGATGAAGCGCCGGGGTAAGCCCCAAAACGCATATCCCCGGCCTTCTACCAAATATTAAAACACCAAGAAATGGAAAATTCAATCAGCATAAACCTCAAGATTTGGCGTCAACGTGGTCCAAAGGAGAAAGGACAGTTCGTCAACTACCACCTTGACAATGTTTCTACAGGAAGCAGCTTCCTTGAAATGCTCGACATGCTCAACCAACAGCTTGTAGAGAAAGGTGAAGAACCTGTAGTTTTTGATAACGACTGCCGCGAAGGCATATGCGGCATGTGCTCTCTGTACATCAACGGACATCCCCACGGTCCTGTACAGGGCATCACCACATGCCAGCTCCACATGCGCAAGTTCAACGATGGCGACACCATCACCATCGAGCCTTGGCGTTCGGCTGCGTTCCCTGTAATCCGCGACCTTACAGTCAACCGCAATGCATTCGACCAGATACAGCAGGCCGGCGGATATGTGTCGTTCAATTGTGGCGGTGCTCCTGACGCCAACTCCACACCCATATCAAAGGAAGTGGCAGACGAGGCTATGGACTCTGCAACATGTATCGGTTGCGGCGCTTGCGTGGCAGCCTGCAAGAACGGCTCGGCAATGCTCTTTGTCAGCGCTAAGGTAAGCCAGTTTGCACTCCTTCCCCAGGGCCAGGTGGAACGCCTCCGCCGCGCCCGCGCAATGGTAAAGAAAATGGACGAACTCGGATTCGGCAACTGTACCAACACAGGTGCATGTGCTGCAGAATGCCCAAAGAACATATCATTGAGCAACATTGCACGCCTAAACCGCGAATTCATCAAGGCAAAGTGCAAGGAATAAATATCCGGCAAATACCTAAATAAAAACAGCGCCGTACGGAATATTCCATACGGCGCTGTTTTTATCTCTATGGCTGTAATGCCATCTAAACCTGCGCTATTTGTTGCACAACATAGAGTCCTCTTTATAGACGTAACCAGGCCAAAAGGCGACATCCGCAAGCTTTGATGAAGCATGCCACATAATAAACAAATCAATCTACAACGGATATTTTACGGTGACTCCGCCGGTCAGCCAGCCACCTCCGTACAGGAGCATCGTAGTACCTTATACATAGATATGCCAGCACTATGTTTCCTGCCACTACAGTCAATGCAACCGGCCATGCATCCGAAAAAGAAAGGGCATTGTCCCACAACCAGGCATAAAACAGGTACATTACAGGATAATGTATGGCATATACAGGATAGGATATGTCACCAAGGAAACGGCATATGCGTTTTGAACGCTGTCCTGCAGTATCACCGCCTACAGCTACACAGACTATCGCAGGAAATATGACCATTATACATACAAGCTCGTATACACTGTTCATCACGTGGCTGTCCAATGTGCCCAGATAAGGTACTGGCAACAGGGCCACCAATGCCAACGAGCACCACCAGAATGCGCCCTTCACTTTCATGCCGGGCCGATATATGCGAGCCAACAGCAGCCCTAACGAGAACGAGAATGACATCCTGAGGAATCCACCAATGAGGTTATGATTGGCCATTGTCCATCCCACCCCCATATTTCCTGAACCGCATAGGTCTGTAAACGAGACTATCCCCATAAGTATCCCTGCCAGAAATACAAATACGGCAAGCGCCATGGTAGAAAAACGGCGCAGGAATATGGCATACAGGATATTTCCGATATACTCGAAGAACAAGGACCATGTAGGACCGTTAAGCGGGAACAGCTCCCCATTTCCACGGACTTCAGCAATAGAGCCCGGCATGACAGGAATCAGGCACGCCCCAGCCAAAAAGGCACATAGCACAGCCGACATAGGCACACTGCTACCATCCCACTTGACACTGCCCTGTATAAGGAACGTCACCGCACCAAGCACCGCCCCTATAACCACCATAGGATGCAGCCTGATGAGACGCCTGCGGAAGAACACTCGTAATGTCATGCCTTTCCATCGGTCGTCATATGCGTAACCTATTACAAAACCCGATAAAATAAAGAAAAAATCAACAGCCAGGTATCCATGGTTAAGGTGCTGGTCGGATGCATTGGTGGCGAACCCTTCAAACACGTGATAGATTATTACTATCAGGGCCGCCACACCTCTCAATCCGTCAAGCAAGTGGTAATGTGGCTTGGCTGCGATGGAGTCCGACAAATCTCCCGGAGATGTGATAATTTTTGACATTCAATATATTTTAGAGAGTTATGGATAGATATTATGGCAAAGTTACCCAACCTTGCCCAGAAGTCATTTGTCCTGCGACAAATTAACATCTTGTGCCTTCCCTCTCAGACGGCTCAATGTCGGAAGCGTAATGCCAAGGTATGAAGCTATGAACCCTAGGTTGGCCCGGCGGCACACTTCAGGAAACTGCCTCCTGAATGCCTCATACCTGCCGCGGGCAGGCAGCGTCAGCCTCTCCTTATGCGACCGGTGTATCCTACGGTACTCATCCTGATGTATGATCCTTGCCCACCTCAAAAGTTCAATGTTTGTGTCCATAAGATGTCTCAGGTCACTGACAGCAATCGCATATGCCTCCGTAGGCTCTATTGTCTCTACAAACTCCTCACTTACCCTGTCATAGTACATTTCATCCATACTGAACACTATGCTCCCTTCCAGAGAAAACGATGTAGTGACCTCAACACCGTCCACAAGCCAAAAAGAGCGGGTCATACCCCGCTCTATGAAATATGCAAAGCCTCCCTTGACGCCCTCACGCACCAATAGCTGCCGTTTGCCGAAATCCCTGCGCGATACACAAGCCATCAGCTGCCGTATCGTAGCATCGGACAGCGGACTCCTGCCGCACATGCATGCTATAACATTCTGCATTACCGGCCTTCAACCAATTTAGCAGTGGTCAATTATATAGCGGGCTATCTGAACGGCATTCAACGCCGCCCCTTTACGTATCTGGTCACTTACCGTCCAGAATGTTATCCCCTTGGGATTCGCCAGGTCACGACGTATACGCCCTACATATACAGGGTCGCATCCTGCGGCATGCAGTGGCATAGGATACCGCTTTTGTGCCGGGTCATCAATAACTTCAATGCCTTCAGCAGCCCGGAAAGCCTCGGTGACAGCCTCGATCGGCAATTCCTCCTCAGTCTCCACCCATATGGCCTCGCTATGTGCCCGCATTACAGGAACACGCACGCATGTGGCACTGACTTCAAGGGACGGAGAATGCATGATTTTTTTCGTCTCCATATGCATCTTCATCTCTTCCTTGGTATATCCGTTGTCCATGAACACGTCTATATGGGGGATTACATTGTATGCCAACTGGTGAGCAAACTTTTCGACCACAGGGGCTTCTCCCCGTGCCAGCGATGCATGCTGCCCTACAAGCTCATCCATAGCTGAAGCCCCTGCCCCACTGGCAGCCTGGTAGGTTGATACATGAACCCGGCGTATAGGGGACAGGGAATTGACCGGATTAAGGGCCACCACCATCTGGATTGTGGTACAATTAGGGTTGGCGATGATGTTTCGCGGAGCGTCCAATGCATCTGGGCCATTCACCTCAGGCACAACCAAAGGTACATCACGGTCCATTCGGAATGCGCTGGAATTGTCGATCATCACAGCCCCGCCGCGGGTAATATGCTCGGCATATTTCAATGATACGCCTGCGCCGGCTGACACAAAAGCAAAATCAATACCGGAGAAATCAGACTGTTCCGTCAGTTCCTCGACAGATACATCATTACCGTTAAAGTTAAAAGTCCGGCCGGCAGAACGGGCTGAACCAAAAAGGCGGAGAGAGTCAACCGGGAAATGAGTCTGCTCCAATACACGGAGAAACTCTTGCCCCACAGCGCCGCTAGCGCCGACAATAGCTACATTCATCGTAAAATAAAAGCGCTAAGAAATTGATTGATAACGTTGATTTAGAATATGTGGTATTGACGAAGGACAATCCAGAATCATGTCCTGGATTGTCCCTTGTTTCAAAGATATTTCTTTACAGCTGCTGACAATTTGCCGACATCGGCCACACGCTCTGCCAATTCACCGTTACGGTCGATTATGTATGTCATAGGCACTGCTGCAACATTGTATTTTGCAATAATCTCCCTATCTGATACCGGAGAAGCATACACGGAAGTCCACGGCAGGTTCGGAGCGGAATTTTTCCATGCCATCTCATCAGGATCGACAGACACCTGATAGATATCAAGACCGGAATCACGGTTGGCATTGTAGATTTCATTCAGCTTCACATTATATGCGGCAGTAGGTTCAACACCGTATGCCACGAAACTCAACAGGACAACATTGCCTTTTGACGCCATTTCGCCAAGTCTACGGCTTACACCTTTTGTATCAGGGAGCTCCATATCAAACAGTACGACCTCCTCTGCCTCAATCGTCACTCCACCCTGTATGGATGGACGGTTGGCGATATACAGTTTTTCCAGATACGCCGTACGCGGATCATCAGGACGGTTGGTAAGGAAACTGTTTGCCACTGCCCCTATAGTGCGCAAGTCGTTACGGTCATTTACATCAAATAGTGGCTTACGCCCAACATGCTTGTTTATTATATAGTAGGCGACCACACCGTTCGCATCCTCCAGTGCCATCTCTGTAAGACGCCGTTTAAGCAGTGCATCGTTCAATGTCGCCTCCTCTCCATTTAGTGCCACAGCTTCGGCAATCGCCTGGTCCACATCCTGCATGGCTACCGCCAGATCCGAGCCAGATACCTTGCATTTTGTATCGAATGCCGAGGCTTCGGTAGTGACTGTAAGCGACTCTATGCTGTCCACCGGAAAATATATGGCACGTCCGCCGTATTCCAGACGGTATACATCACTGTATGGAGACGGCTGGGCGGAAGTATAAGCGAACGAACCGTCGCGGCCTATCTCAATGGAATCTATCAGATACCACGAACCGACACCGGCATTGAATCCCTGCAATGCCATCTTTTCTCCATTGGAAGCCCCGTCAATTTTGCCATTGACACTCCATCCGGAAGTCTTTGTGCAACCACTGAATACAGCAGCCGACACAACACCCCCAGCCAGGATTGAGGCGATTGTCATCTTTTTCATTGTCTATTGATATGGGTCGTTTTACAATCAGCTTTTCAGTCCCTTGAACGCATCCGATATCCGCTTTGCCAGCAACTCCATCTCCTGCGGCGCAATTTGCTTCTTAGGAGTAAAGAAATTCATGTCGGATTCAGCATTTATAGGGATAAGATGTATATGCGCATGCGGCACTTCAAGCCCCATCACAGCCATACCTATACGCTTGCACGGAACGGCTTCACGCAATGCGGCGGCTACCTTCTTTGCAAAAAGCTGCAAATCTGCATATTCTTCATCGGTAAGGTCAAATATATAATCGACCTCACGCTTTGGCACCACAAGGGTATGGCCCGCAGCAACGGGGTTTATATCCAGGAATGCGTAATGGCTTTCATCTTCAGCCACACGGTAGGACGGGATCTCTCCTGAAATTATACGGGAAAATATCGTTGCCATAGCGGTATAATCTTTACGGTTCTTAAAATGAAATCTCTACCACCTCAAACTTCATCAGGCCCGATGGCACCTTTATCTCAACCACGTCCCCGACTTTATGGCCCAAAAGACCTTTGGCGATGGGTGTGCTGGCCGCGATTTTCTTTTCCTTGAGGTTGGCCTCGCTGTCGGCAACGATGGTATACTCGACTGCCATTCCGTTTGCAAGGTTCTTGATCTTAACCTTGTTCAGCACCTGGACCGTTTCGGTATTAAGCTTGCTCTCGTCCAGTATGCGCGAATTGGCCACCATATCCTTGAGCTGTGATATCTTCATCTCAAGCATGCCCTGCGCCTCTTTGGCTGCGTCATATTCCGCATTTTCCGACAGGTCACCCTTGTCACGGGCTTCGGCGATGGCCCTTGATATCTCTGGACGCTTCACTGTCTCCAGATAGGCGATTTCTTCCATCTTTTTTTTGTAACCTTCTTTGGTCATGTAAGTTATAGCCATAACTAGTATCTTTTTGTGTTTCGGTACGATAAATAAAAATAAAAGAATCCCGGCCATTACAATGGCGAGACCCCTTTGGAGTATAAATATGTTTTATGCTGCAAAGTTAGCATATTTCCGTACAATTCGCCAAGACACCGATGTTAATTATGGTTAATCGACCACCCTGCTTCCAATAAACCTCCTAGCATTTTCCGGAGTCATGCCCCTGCGGGCCGCATAATCGGCCAACTGATCCTTTCCAATACGTCCCACAGAAAAATAGCGTGCATCCGGATTGAAGATCATTATGCCTGTAGTGGATGCCTGTGGGTACATAGCGCCGGTATCGGTAAGGGTTATGCCGACATCTCCGTATCCCAAAATCTTGTCGGCCTCAAATACCAAGGACTGGTCTGGAAGTGACTGGTATCCTATTGCAGGCCGTATACCCAGCCCTGCAGAAACCCGCTGATGGGTAAGCTCTGTGGCAGCCTCAGCCAGCCTGTCGGCCAATGACTGGTAAAGCAGCGAGCGGTATTCATCGCCTGAATTCCGGGCATCCTCTATCTCCGACTGTATGCATCCTCCTGCCGTAACCGCAAAAACAGCAGCCGTATCCGGAAGGAATCCATCATGGGCCTCCGCTGCTCCTATGAAATCCGACATCGCCAGACGCGGCTCTGCCCCGCAATCCTCCTGCTGCCTTAACGTAGGAATGACGACCCTTTCCGCCCCGCCTGAAAGCACAATATCATTACCACAAGAACCGGCTGCGACAAAAACTACCCGTGCACGTATACTGCCACCGGCTTCCTCCAGGCAGGCCTCAAGACGGTCCAACGCCCTGCCTGCCTCCTTATACAACTGCATGGCTTCCGCCGCCTTTGCCCGTTTATGTTCCGGCATTCCGGCAAGCCATTGCGCCATGCAATGCCCACAGCCCTGGACGTCAGCGACAGATGCCAGCGATCCATCTAGCTTCCATGCGATAAAGAACGGCCTCCAGTTTATATACCGACGCAAATCCGCTATACGATAATAGAAATCGGACACACCATGAGGATATGCGGCATATTCCCATGGCCTGACCTCTGGCCTTTTTGAATCTGCCTGCGGCAACGAAAGCATCCTTATAGGCCTGGCCATACTTTCACGCAATGATTCCTGGCGGGAAGTATTTTCCCTGACAACCTCAAAACGTGTGGCAGGATTAAGCCAACTGCGTGCCACCACCGGCAACGTGGCGGCATCATGCGTATAAAACACCGGAGATGAATACAATGGTGCGATTTTTACCGCCGTATGGAGTTCCGATGCCGCAGCGCCACCTACAAACAACGGCATATGCAACCCGGCTTTTTCCATCTGCGATGCCACATGAGCCATTTCGGCAAGCGAAGGTGTAATCAACCCACTCAGGCACACCATCTTGACCCCTGGGACAGACGCTGAGGCTATAATGCGCTCCGCAGATACCATAACCCCAAGGTCCTCCACATCAAAACCATTGCAACGCAATATGATAGAGACTATATTCTTGCCTATATCATGTACATCGCCCTTGACCGTGGCAATGACGGCCTTAGGCAATGAGCCGCCAGGAGCATTATCCCTACTTTCACGCTCCGCTTCTATATACGGCGCAAGCCATCCCACCGCATATTTCATGGCCTGGGCGCTCTTCACTACCTGCGGCAGGAACATACGGCCATCGGCAAACAGCCGTCCGACCTCATTCATCCCTTCCATCAGAAGCTTTTCTACAATCTCCATAGCAGTCATACCTGAAGATATGGCTTCCTGTAGCGATTCCTCAATGCCTTCATGACGGCCTCTCACTATCATTTCCGAAACCGTAGGCCTCGCCTCTGGCTTTCGGCCGGCCGACGCCTTGGAATCAGCCATCACATCCGGCTGCAAGGCCGCCACCACATCAAGCAGCCTCGCCGGGGCATCACTGTCAGAATCAAGCAGCACGTCCCTTATCGCATGACGCAGGCCTGACGGTATACTGTCGACACCGACAAGCGATGAAGGGTTCACTATAGCCATGTCAAGTCCGGATGCAAGCGACAGAAATTCGGCATGCATGGCCTCACGCACAAAATTATTGCCCCTAAATGAAAACGACAGATTACTTAGGCCACCGCTCACATGCACCCCTGGCATAAGCTCCTTAATTTCTCTGGCAGCGTCTATAAATGCCTTGCCGTAACCGTTGTGAGCGTCCACTCCTGTAGCGACAGCCAGCACATTCGGGTCGAATATCATGTCGGCAGGACGGAATCCGGCCTTATCCATAAGCAGCCTGTAGCTACGCCGCACCACATCAACCTTACGTTGAAACGTATCAGCCTGCCCTGTCTCATCCATGGCCATAACGACAACAGAAGCCCCCATGCTACGGATATGCCGCGCACGGCGCAGGAACTCATCCTCACCGTCCTTAAGGGATATAGAATTTACTATACCGTGCCCCTGCAAATGGCAAAGACCGGCGGAAACCACATCCCAAGAAGAAGAGTCAATCATCACCGGCACAGATGCCGCAACGGCATCTGACGCCAAGGCATCCAGGAAACGCGCCATTTCTGCCGGCGCATCCAGCATGGCATCATCGACATTCACATCCACAACCTGCGCTCCTGCCAATATCTGGCTACGAGCTATGTCCACGGCTTCGTCTATCTTTCCCTCTTTAATGAGCCTCAAGAACTTACGGCTACCTGCGACATTGCACCGTTCACCTACCTTAAAAAGGGAATCGGGATATTGCGGTACAGTCACAGCCTCCAGACCCGAAAGATGCATGCCCCCGTCATCGCAAGGTATGGGACGTGACGGCGACACATGCGCCAATTCCGCTATAGCCCTTATATGGCATGGGGTAGTGCCGCAACATCCTCCCACTATATTCAATTTGCCCGCCGCCAACACAGGGGCAAGCGATTCTGCCATGGATTGCGGCGTGCAGTCATATTGGCCCAACCTGTCGGGCAATCCGGCATTGGGATGCATGCTTATGCCAAAAGGCATGGACGCGAGCATATCGATATACGGTATAAGCCTGTCAGCGCCAAACCCACAGTTCAACCCTACCGATAACGGGCGTGCATGTGCCACAGAAGCCACAAATGCCTCCAATGTCTGGCCCGACAGTGTGCGTCCGTTCTCGGTAAGCGTCACCGAAACCATAATGGGCACATCCCGTCCCGACAAATCCATTATGTCAAGTGCAGCCTTGATTGCGGCCTTCGCGTTAAGCGTATCAAAAACAGTCTCAATAAGCAGGACATCAACACCACCGTTGACCAATGCAGAAATCTGGTCACGGTATGCATTGTACAACACATCCCAAGTGAGGGCTTCCCCCTCACCGGCCAAGGAGGCGGCCATAGAGAGTGACTTATTTGTAGGTCCAACCGAACCGGCAACCCACACCGTCCGTCCCGGATTTGATTGCATGAAGGCATCCGCCTCCGTCCTTGCAATCCTTGCGCCCTCCAGATTTATTTGCGAGGCATATGCGCCAAGGCCATAGTCACTGAGTGACACTGAAGTGGAATTGAACGTGTTTGTTTCAATTATATCTGCGCCGGCCTCCATATATGAGCGGTGTATTGCCGCTATGTCGGATGGCCGGGTCAAATTCAACAAATCATTGCATCCTGCAAGATTGCAATGCCATGATGAGAACATGTCTCCCCGGAAGCCGTCCTCAGTAAGCCCCAACTTCTGTATCATAGTGCCCATCGCGCCGTCAAGCACCAACGTACGCTGCGCCATGGCGCGTGAAATATCTACTGCCATAAATCAAAGGTTCAATATGTTAAAGGACGCCCTTATCTTGCGATCAACGCTACTGCCTGCGCGGCTATGCCCTCTCCCCGACCTGTAAATCCAAGCCTTTCGGTTGTGGTAGCCTTAACTGACACTGCGTCCACAGCAACGTTCATATCCTGCGCCATCACCTCACGCATCGCATCGATATATGGACGCATCTTAGGCGCTTGGGCGATTATGGTTATGTCTGCATTGCCGATACTGTAGCCGGCATCTGAAAGCAGCCGCACCACATGACGCAAAAGCACCCGGGAATCTGCGCCCTCATATTTAGGGTCATTATCAGGAAACAGCGCCCCGATATCGCCCATGGCAGCCGCACCAAGGAGGGCGTCACACAATGCATGTATTGCGACATCGGCATCACTGTGGCCAAGCAGCCCCAGATTATAAGGTATCTCTACCCCACATACTATCAACTTACGGCCTTCTACCAGCCGATGGACGTCAAATCCTTGTCCTATACGCAATTCCATAACTATGTCAACTGGGCATCAGCGCCGTTTGCCAAAAATATCCCTAAGGCCATCCATGTCGAATGTCAAGGTGAAACGCAATGTCTGGTCGAGAGGCGATGTCTGTGCCGTGGCCAGCATATAGCTGGCGTCAAGCTTGACTATGTTAAGCGAAAAGCCAGCCCCTATACCAAAATACTGGATGTCGCCTTTCATCTCATTCTGATAGAAATAGCCTGCCCGCAGAAAGAACTGGTCATTGTAGCTATATTCCGCACCCAACGACCAAGTTATCTCCTTCAGCTCCTCCTTGAAGCCGCCAGGGGCATCGGAGAACGACTTGAATATCCCGGTGATTGGCGACATGTCCTTCCAGTCCTGCAACGCCTGTTCATACTCCCCCTGGCCTTCAGGAGTAGTCATATCATAGTCCACCTGCCTGGGACGGGTAGGCACAAGCAGCTTGTTGGCATCCAACGAAAAGGCAAGGTTATGGTAGTCGGCCAACGGGAACATGAATGTAGTACCTAGCCTGAGATTAGTCGGCAGGAACGCGGGGTTGTTGCCATGGTCATAAGACACCTTTGTCCCGATATTGGAAATATCCCATCCCCATGACCATTGGCACTCGTTACGGCCTATCACAGGATAGGTGGTGTAATATCCTGATATGTCCGCCGAAAAAGCAGACGCGCCGACCATCGGGGCTTCAGCATCCGATTCCGGAAAGCCAAGGTCGGAATATATATAGCGGAACACCACGCCCATTGAAAACTTATCTGACAACTTGCGCGAATATCCGATATCGAACGACAATTCATACGGATTGATACTCTGTCCGCCTATACCGTTAGGGCCTCCGCCGGTATTTACCTCTCCAAGAGAAAAGTATCTGAGCGAAGCACTTAAAGCCTGGTTGTCCTGAGAGCCAAGCTTCCAGTATCCGGCAACATTGGCCAGGAATATATCATTGACGAGTTTGCGCAGCCACGGGGTATAGCTCAGCGACACACCCGCCTTGCTGTAGGCGAATGCATACTTAGAAGGATTCCAGAACTGTGAATTGGCATCCGGATCTGTCGCAGCACCGAGGTCGCCCATCGATGCGCCACGGGCATCTGGGGCTATGCTCAACGATGTAACACCGGTGGTGACCGGGTTAAACTCGCTTTTCTGTGCAGCGGCATCCATTACGGCCAGCATGCAGATGGCCGCTATCGTTATATTGTATCCTAGGCGCAGTTTCATAATAATCATTGGTCTGTCTACTAGTAAATAACTGAAAGCGGCAGCAATTATTGCCCCTGCAACGGTTTTTAACGCACAGACATTACATGAACCCAAGTCACTTCATCCTATAGGACAGCACATCGACATCCCCAAGCGACACCGAAACCGACATGTCCAAGTCCAACGGGAATCTCCCGTCGAAACGGTACGGGATTATGACATCACCCATCTTCAACGAAACGTAACGGCTCACAGCGCTTATCGCAGTATCTACACCGGTACAGCCTGCATCCGGTATCACAGCCCGGGCCTTGACCATGCCGTCACCACATTCCAAAGACAGCCCCGTACCGCCGGATACGCCCTGCGCGGAGAATGCGGCCTCCAAAGGCTGCCATTCGCCCAATGACAGGATACCGTCTATGCAATATTCCAGGCCTGAAGGGAAAGCCCCCACAGCCGGCGAAGACAGCACGCACAATGTCACCGCATCATAATACCGATGGGCAAACCGGCCTGATATGTTCTTACCTAACCGTGACACCCTATAGGCGACAGACACGCTGCCCTGCCACGGAGAACCCGCCTCCGGCAGGAACACCGGGCGGTTTCCTCGCACCACCGCCGAGTCGGCCAGCAGCCTTACAGCCGCCATACCGGGCGCGAGGCACGTAACATCCTGGGGACAATCTACCGTCCCTCCGTCAATCAATATTACCTTCATTTCTTTACAGTCATCTGGCTTCCAAGGCGGTTATACATAACGGCAAGATGGGCGTATATCGATGTATTCTGTGTCACTATCCCTTCAGGGACTTTAAGCCTGAACGGCGTGAAATTCCATATGGCCTTTATACCTGCCGCCACCATATAGTCAGCCACAGCCTGAGCATTTTCAACCGGCACAGTCACTATCCCGATTTCCGCCTTGAGCCTTACCCTCATCTCCTCCAGACGGTCGACATGGAATACAGGCACTCCGGAAATAGTCGTCCCTATCACCGTGGGATTTATATCAAATCCCGCAACTATGTTAAGGCCGTAGTTATGCAAGCCGGAATCGGCCATCAAGGCAGCCCCCAGGCTTCCCGTCCCGACAATCACGGCATTATGTTTCTTAAGGAATCCCAGAAAGTCCTGAAGCCCACGCTCAAGCGACGCCACCTCATAGCCGATACGAGTCTTGCCTTTTATGTTAAGGAACGACAGGTCCTTGGCTATCTGCGAGGCATCAACACTAAGTTCCTTTGAAATCTGTGTGGACGACACATATTCTACACCGTTCCATCGCAACATGCTGACATAGGACAGATACCACGGAAGCCTGCGCAGCGTCGGCTCTGGCAATATAATACGCTGTGTCATTTCCTTCCTGTCCATAATGCCCTACTACCGCGATGAAGCGTTACGCAAACCGCCGGAGTTCCCGAAAGCGTTACCGCGGCGCGAATTGTCATACCTGTTGTTTGTTGTACCATGGAAATTCCCGTCATTATAGAATCCGTCCTCATCTTCTTCATCCTCACCGTCCCTGTTACGGCCATAGCCTGGATCACCGGACTTAAGCTTTGGCTTGTTCTTCTTTATGTCCAGCGGCTTCTGCACGTCAAGCGGCAAGTCGTATACCGACCATGGCTGCTCTACATCCCAATTTGCCTTGACCGCCACCTTCCGCGGGTAATAATATACCTCCTCAGGTTGCCTGCGGTCAGACATAAGCCCGGTATCCCACTTTCCGTTGCCGTTAGCGTCAAGGAAAAGGCGGGCATAATATGTGTTGGGCGCAAGAAAGCGGAACGATGCAAGGCCATCAACAACGTGGGACGTGGCGACCACCGCATCCGAACTGTTCAGCAGCTCCACCACCGCCTTGGCCGTATCAAGGTCATTTATACGGAAAAAGAGGTTCGCATAGTCCTCCATCTTCTTCACCGTGAACTCATGCTCAACCGGCCTGTTCCATCGCCCGTAGACACTCGTTATCGCAGCCGAATCTATCCTGATACGGTACTTCGCCCCGGGCTCCCATTTGAAATCACACCTATATAGCATGGGGTCAAGGCTGTCCACCTCCAACACAGACGACTTCAACGGCCGCCATACAGTATCCACCCTAATCTCCAGATGTACAGCTGAAGAATCTATGCACGACAAAGGCTGTGATGCAGAAAACATCATCGGACGGTGAACATCCTGTACGCTACTGCCGGGGGTGAACGCCAGGAACTCTATCTTGGGGACAGTGTCGGCGTCATCCTTCTTCTTTTTCTTCTCTTTCTTCTTAGCCTGACGGAAATTAAACTTCAGCGTATCCGTAGTCCACGTCAGGTTGTCCAATGTATCCGTACGCAGATATCTAGCGGCGACAAGCAACGAATCCTGCTTATACACCATCGAATCCGTTATCCAATATACAAGGGTATCACGTGTGGCCGAACGCCTCAGCACCGACCTTTCGGCAAGGTCAACACCCTTCAACGGTCCATCGGCAATGGTAAGTACAGGGAAAGTATCCGATGGGGCAGCAAAATTGATTGTCACCTTCGTACGCTCCGGACGTTTGTAGTCCGACAGATATTGAGGACGGTAGCCCTCGTTGAACCACGTCAGCAACACATCGTTAGGCAGATACCGCACACCTCCGCGCGTCACCAGCGAGTCCACGCCCCCTGCACCGCGCAAAGTATCCGTCACCGATATAGCCTCTACCGAAGGCGACACCACCGCATCAAAAAAAGCTATATCCTCCGACCGGTCCCAATGATAGTCACGGTTAAGGTCATTGACGGCATAGACACGGTATTCACCTGCCTTCAGGTTTCGCAACGTGAACTGTCCCAGCTGATTTGTCCTCGCAACACGCTCCATCGGGAGAGTGCTTACAGCCGAGTCCGACAGATTCCGGTAAGCACCCACAAGCACGCCCTGAGCCGGCTCCAGGGTACGTGCCTCCAGCAGCACCCCGGAAATCCTGAGCGTGTCAATAGTGTCGCCAGTCGAGAAATCCATTGCGAACCCATCGAGGATATTCTTTTCATTAAGGTCATTTATAGCATCCGAAAAATCAATGGTATAAGTGGTGTTGGGCAACATTGTGTCACGCAACTCCACAGTGACCCTCCGGCCCTGGGCCTGGATGCTAGGCATCTGCTTCTGCGCCGGCGACACCACTATCTTCGACGACGGGTCGTCAAGCTGCACATTCTCGTCAAAAAAGATGTCAATACGGCTTGACGTCACATTCTTAGCCCCGGGCTTCGGTGTCGAACGCACAAACACAGGCGGATCGACATCCCGCGGCCCGCCTTCAGGGCGACCGATGCTGGCACACGCAGTGATGAGCAACGCTATCACCACCAGCGCCATATAATGATATATTCTGGATACGCTATGCTTCATATAGGCGTCAAAGTTAAGAAAAATAAGCCATTTCAGCAAAAAAGCGACAAAACATTTGGATAATACCCGACAAATGCCTAACTTTGCACCACGATTGAGCCTATCACATTCAATCAACCCTGGAGAGGTGGGTGAGTGGCTGAAACCACCAGTTTGCTAAACTGACGTAGGAGCAATCCTACCACGAGTTCGAATC
>VSPW01000029.1 GCA_009775535.1 Muribaculaceae bacterium | reverse complement strand
CCTTCATTTCGTCGGCTGCGTCAGCTGTGTATAAGACCCAGCTTTATGCACCACCCTATTGACAAGCATATAATACAACGGCTTGCCTGAATTCCGTACAAAAAACGCCTCTGTGACACCCCCTACCGTGGCGTCACGCAATTCCCTGTATCGTGTTATAGATTCTTTCAATTCTTTTCCGAATGGTATTACTCTTTCCTTATTACGCTTTCCCAATACCTTTAGTTCAGAGCGGACGATATCGACATCCGCATCCATAAGGCCTATAAGTTCAGCCACACGCATCCCGGTACTGTAGAACATAAGCAGAATAAGTCGATCCCTGACTTCTTCAAAACTGCCTCCGCCATTTTCGTCAAAAGAGTCAAACACATTTGCAGTCTCCCGTTCCCTTATGAAATCAGGAAGCTTCTTTGGCATCTTGGCCAATATTATCTCCATGGCCGGATTTGACTTAAGGCCATGACGCAACATAAGATAACGATAAAATGAGCGCAACGACTGTGTCTTACGGCGGATACTACGCGCTGAAATACCACAACGGCTCATATGCGCCAACCACGTGCGCAAATCAGACGCCGTCATATCCATAGGACGAAAATCCTCCGGATGTCCGTTAGTCGCATAATCACGCCACTGCTCCAAGTCTACCTTATAAGACAGAACGGTGTGAACCGACAAAGCCAGTTCACACCGTATGTATGTCAGAAAAGCGGATATCAGCATATTCGTAACGCCATAGCCTTTTACCCATTCCTGGGGAGTTCTGGTGCTACGAATTTATACTTTTCTTTTTATTTTTCCAAATAAAAATGGAGAAAAACAGCTTTTTCTCCACAGGCTTATATTTTATTCCTCTACAGAGCGGAGCTTCTGAACGTAGACAGCCTTCATCATTTTTTTGCGGTTGGTCACCGATGGCTTTTCAAAAGCCTGGCGGCTGCGCAGTTGCTTAACGATGCCGGTCTTTTCAAACTTACGTTTGAATTTCTTAAGTGCTCTTTCGATGTTCTCGCCTTCTTTTACTTGTACGATAATCATTTTGGTTGTGAGTTTATTTTTATTTTTTGTAATTTATTTGCATATAAGCATTTTGCGGGGCAAAATTACGAATACTTTTTCAATCGACAAAACTTTTTAAGCACCAATCTCGCCTATTTTCTACCGATTCTTTCTTTTAGATTAATTTTTGCGTAATTTTGTCATGTTGTATGTATAAAACATTTATTAATGAGCTACCTGATAACATCCAAGGGCTATATGCATCTGCTAGATATGAGACAACCGAGCTATGCATGACAGGCCTGTCTAGGTTATGTATGTTCTATCCCTATTGCAATGGACATTTTGAAAAGTCGATAAATATGGTTGAAGGCGTACGTATCCCAGGCTTTAACTCTCCACCTGTAACCAGAACACCAGTCCCAACAGGAATTGCCATTGCACCAGCCAGGGCAAAGCGCTAGGCGTCTGAAACTTTTCGCCACTGACCCGTTACTAAATCATATATGAGCAGGCCTTTATTGAACCTGTACCATTCCGGTTCATGATTCATATACCCATCTTCTGGAGATTTAAGGGCCTTCAAAAAGACCTCTTCATTGACACCGCCGATAGCCAGCGCCTTCGATGGGGATACAGCTACCGCCACACCTCCGCCCAAGCTTACCGGAGCATCACCCAATGGCCTCCATTGACCAGAAGTTACATCAAACGAAAGCCCGTCAATATTCAAAGTGGCATCACATCCTTTTCTGACAGGCGCAAAACCACCCCATATACATATATTGTCCGAACCGCAACTGTCTTTCAAGGCTACGCATACTGGTTGTATACGGGGATTGCCAGGAAAATCAGGCATCCGTACCCATCCTGAGCCCAAATCAGTAAGGTCTAGCCTAAAAACTGCATTGCCTGGAACGCCATCAATATTACCGCCAACAATATATATGCAGTTCCCTACTGACGCACCAGATGCATTGTCAACTGTAGACGGAAGCGAAGGCAGTTGCTCTACGGTCAACTTACCCCTGGCATCCATGTACAATCTAGACACATCCGACACCGCACCACTAGGAGTCATGCCACCGGCACATACCACACCGTCAGCAGTGGTAACAGACACACCATAGGCAACAGGACTCGGCAAATGCCCTACATGCCGCCATTTGGGTGTATCTCCAATATTTTCCAAAGACACAACATAATCATAAAAACGTTTTTTACCGCCATCAGCAGCCGGCACATCCGGGAAATTACATCCACCTGCCATTATGACCTGCCCGCCAGCCATCCCGGCAAAAGCCGCAGACACACCTTTTGAGTATGCCTTACCGCAAATTTTCGCATCCGGCATATCCACAATTCCAACCTTTATTTCAGGCAAGCCCACCTCTGAACGGAATGTTGAGGCAGGAAGCCCATCGGAATTCACCAGATTAGCGCGGGTAAACGGCTGCCATGCATATCTTACATAACGTGGAATTTTAACACTGTCACACGTAATACACAAAAGCCCATCGCCAGCCACATCCGCTACAGCAGGAAAATACATGCCTTCCACACTTGCAAGTTCAAACCCGCATATCGGATCACCACCTTGCCCATGCATGCCGTCTCCATTAATGAATCTAACATATACCGCACTGCCCTCTACCGTGGCCGAATCAAATTCAGGGCCTGAAACAGTAATGCCAAAGCCATAGACATGCCCAAGCGCAAGACGGGCCAACCGCTCACCTACAGGACGTTTATCCCTTGGATGCACATCCAATGAATCACCAACATCGCTGCTCACTGCCATATACACATCCCTCATACTTCCGGCAAGCCTACGTTGGCTATCACGGAAATATGGCCACGACGGACGGTTGATACTTGAAAGCTGGACAAAGCAGAACGGCAATCGGGGTGCATCAAACTTATCCCTCCAGCTATTGACAAGCATACCAAACAATTTCTCATGCGCATCTGCGTTGTGAGCATTTGACTCGCCCTGATACCATATCACGCCATCAATAGGAAATCCAGCCAACTGTTCTATACCGGCCTCATAAAGATATGCCGGCTCATACGGATGGCGCTGCAACTTGTCACCACCACTTTCCGATAGGTTATATTTAGCACGTTCTCTCACCCATCCCTGTATAAAATCATTGGAAGTCCAATCCGACAATATATCAGGAAATCCATGTTCCAATGCCACCCGGTCAATCCAAGCCTCCGTAGGAGACCCTCCAACAGCATTGCATATCAGACCTACAGGCATTATAAGTGAATCCTGTAGCATACGGCCGAAATAAAATCCTACAGCAGAAAAGCCTCCTGCATTTTCCGAATTCGCTTTCTGCCACCGTGCATCCTTAAAATACTGTAGACGGTTCAGCGAGTCAAGCGCCGTTTGAGGCCATTTTGTAGCATCCGTAATCCACCGTGGTTTCATGTCATACAACCGTAGTCCGGTATTTGAGGCATCAGTAATGGCAGACTCAGCATCTATGCTATTCCTCAATTGGAATTCCATATTGGACTGACCTGAACACAGCCATATCTCACCGGCAGCCACATCCTTGAAAACCAATCTGCGTTCTCCATCAGTCACCACAAGATTCATCCCCTCTCCCGGCAACAGAGGCAATATCTCTACCGACCAATGGCCGTCATTACCAGCTACAGCATGGTGTACCTGCCGTCCTATTGACACTGATATATTTGAACCGCTATCGGCTGTTCCCGATATCTTGAACTTCCTGCCTTGCGGGAGTACCATACTATCCGTATATATAGGCGGCATCTGCAAACCGCCATAATCCCCGGTTATTGATGAATAGACCGTAGAAGCAAGACGTTCCGCCCCATCCGGATTAGGATGCAAGCCGTCTGGAAGCATCCACGGATATGCCAAAAGCGGCTTTTCAAAATCAATAAGCATAGCACCTGCAGCCCTGGCCACATCAGCTATCGCCAATTGGATTTCATCACGCCAATCACGTGTACCCGACTTGAACCGGGGATGCCGGTGAGATATAGGGCTCAAACGTGCGATATAAAACACCGCATGTGGATTGGCTTTCCGCAAATCGGATACAAGTTGTAGATAATCCGCCACGAATTCATCCCTAAAATCAGGCCAGTTACGCGGATCTGTATCATTTATGCCAAGATGTATCACGACTATATCCCCCGCAAATTCAATTGCGGCCTTATATTCATCCTGTTCATTGTAAGGGCGGTGTCCGTGCCTCAATAGAGTAGCACCACTTTTCCCGAAATTACCGACCACATACCCGTCTCCAAGCATTTCCTGCAGACGCGATGGATACGATTGCTTCTCACGCTCAGGCAATGTCATGCCATACGTGATACTATTCCCAATACATGCCACCTTTAATGGCCTGCTCCTTTTAGCAAAAGCGCTGGCTGAAACCGCCAGCGCCAATGACACTAATAAAAATATCTTGAATTTCATTATTCCGTACACAACATAAATGAACGTATCATCATCCTCGGTATATGGAACGGGCCTTTAAAAAGATTTCCCTTTGCTGGCTGTGCCACCGATCCGTCGCGGTGGAGATATCCGTACCATTCCCCCTTTTCATAGTCCGGGAAATGAGCATATGTCCAATCACTTATCTGACGGTGCATATCCAGATAGCGGCTTTCGCCTGTAGCCCGGTATGCATAAAGGGTCGCTATGATGGCCTCTGTCTGCGGCCACCAGAATTTCATGTCCTGTGCATAGTCTTGCGACGGAAAATTACGGCAGTCCCGGAAATTGATTATCCCGCCATATTCCTTGTCCCATCCCCATTCCCACGACCAGTCGAGGATTGTAAGCGCCATATCTACCAGAGATTTGTCCCAGCCTCGGTAACGGGCTTCTTCAAGTATAAACCATGCAGTCTCGATACAATGTCCAGGATTTATGGTACGTCCGGCAATCGTATCTATAAATTCCCCATCAGGGCCTACCATCTCCAATAGAGCCTTGAATTCCGGATGCATGAAATATCGACGGATCGCATCAAGCGACCTGTCTATGCGCTGGCGCAACATTTCGGGTTCATATCCAAGGGCCTCCCTTACCCGCGAAGCGGTATTTATAAGAATCATCGTTATTGAATGCCCTTGCGCCTCCATGGAAGGCAAATACTTCGGGGAAAGAAATCCGGGAGTATCAAGCATATATATGATATGCTCCAGCATCTTCATGGCCTTTTCTGCATATGACTTGTCACCGGAGGCGATAGAGTATTCCGCCATGGCGATTGCCGCAAAACCCTCTGAAAACACATACCTGCGCTTTCGCAGTGGAGTACCGTCTGCCGTAACCTCAAAATACATATGCCCATCCGTATCGATACAATATTTTTCTATGAAATCGATACAGCTCTTTGAAGCGTCAAGCCATTCCTGACGCTTTTCCACATTATTATATGCGAATGCCGCAATGAATCCGAACCGTCCCTGAAACCACACTGATTTGGTGCTGTCCATTAACGATCCATCGCGGTCAAGGCATGTATACACACCACCGTTCACCCGGTCAAGACCATGCTCCATCCAAAAAGGCATTATATTCCCGGTAAGATCGCTACGGTATCTGTCTGCCCAATAGTCCAAATACTTCTTTGCATCCATATCCGTCAAAACCTGTTGCAGCGGTTAAAGAAATCTATTGCATCCAACTCTGACTTCATTGCAGCTTCTTCTGCATCAGTCATATTCTGGAACGGCGTACGGTTTGGACCAAGATCCAGACCTATAAGCTTCATTATCCTCTTACCTCCCACAATATTGCCGCGATAATGGCAAATAACATTGATCACATCCTGCGAGAAGTTCTGACGCTCGCGTGCCAGATCAATATCACCTGATTTCCACGCATCTATAATCCCCGTCAGTTCACGCCCGTTATAATTGGTAGTACCTCCTATACCTCCGCGCGCGCCACCCATGGCCAGGCACGGGAGTATGGTCTCATCCTGGCCATGAAGCATGTCATACTTACCATTTTTATACAGACGGCACTGATTGTATTCATACATGCTTTCAAATGTATACTTGATACCTGCAAAATTCTCCACACGGCCATCAACAGCCTCCAACAGCTTCACCATTGGCAAATAAGCGCCATTGAAAGCAGGTATATGGTAATAATAGAACGGCAATCCGGGAGCACCGCATGCAATCTCTTCAATATACTTGACCAACTCCTCTACACGGTTGATTTTAGGGAATGGAGGCGCCATTGCTCCTATGCCCCATGCCCCTATCTTGGCAGCATGCTCTGCCAATTTACGGCTGGAACGCACACAGCAACTACCTACATGGACAATGACCTTAAAGCCTTCAGGTGCAGCAGACACCCACGCCTCTGCCAAAAGCATGCGTTCCTCATCTGTAAGCATATATCCCTCACCTGATGATCCGTTTATGAACACACCTTTAAGCCCATTTGCCTTAAGCATCGCCGCATATGCTGGTATCGGCTCCAAATTTACATCACCATTAGCATGAAACGGTGTAAACGGGGCATCAATAAGTCCCTCTATCTTTTCAAATTGCATTTTTTTATTTTTAAGAAATTCAAATTTATATATCCATTTTTTACACAGCATCGTCTGTCTTAGGACGCAATACCGTCAACTGCAATGCCATCGCCAACAGCAACACGCCAGCCATAAGGGCAAATCCAAGACCAAGATTACCCTCGGTTGCCCAATTGCCCAGCACCGTAGTCACAAGAGCCCCGGCAAACACGCCTGTCATGTTCATCAACCCATAGGCAGACGCGCGCTGACGTGCAGGAACAAACTGGCAAAGGATCGGCATATTGTTGGCATCAAACATCCCATATCCCAGACCAAAGAACAAAGCTGCACCTATCGCGGCAAACATATTGTGCCCCATTCCGATAAGAACCAACGAAGGTATCATCATACCCATGCCTATTGCACTTGTATATATACGTCCGCGAATATTCCGCTTCACCCAACGGTCTGACACAGGACCTCCTATCATCACTCCAATAAAAGAAGATACCGCTATTGAGATTGTCGCGGCTGGTCCTGCCACAGAAGGATCAAGCCCTAGACTGTCCGCGAATAGCGTGGGAAGCCAATTCTTGGTAGCCCATCCTGGGAGCGATGAAGAAGCAAAAAAGAAAAGTATTACCCAAAATGCGATATTTGAGAATATCAGCACAAAACTCTTAAACACAGATTCCCGCCCGGATATAGCTTTCGTTGAGGCAACTTCGACCTCTGTCCGGCGTTTCTCCCGGAGGAAAACCATAAGGATTATGGCATATACAATACCGCCTAGGCCAAAAGTAAAGAATGTACCTTGCCATGAATAGCTGTGAGCCACCGTCGCGCCGAAACCGCCAAGAGCCTGACCCGCATAAAGGCCTGTCATATGTATGCCGATCGCCAAAGAACGTGACGACCCAGTGAAATAATCGGCGATAAGCGACAGTCCGGCAGGAATATATAGGGCCTCGCTCACACCCATAAGAGCCCTTAGCCAATAAATCTGGTCAAATGTATCACAGAACCCCATCATCAAAGTAACAGCAGACCATACACCAAGTGAGCCTACGATAAGCCACTTACGATTTATACGGTCCGCAACAGCACCGCTTACCGGGCTCATAAAACCGTATATCCATAAGAAAATCGCCATAAGCCGCCCAAAATTGGCCGGATCTTTTATCGGTGTTATTGTCTCTCCTATCGACATCTGCATTGTCGACAACATCTGGCGGTCCATATAGTTGAGCAATGCGACTACCCACAGAAGCCCCACCACAAACCAAGGATACCATTTCCGTTCTTTCATGATAATTGACAAGTGTATCTTTTAAAGGGTTAAGGTTTTTTATATGTTTACAAAGCAAAGATACAACTTTTATATTTCACATTGGACCTAAAGACTGTTTTTTTTCATAACTTTGTATCAGGCAACGCCCCAAACTGTGAATATAAATTATCCACCAATAAGAATGAAAAAACTATTATTGTCACTGACACTGACCACATCAATCATGGCAGCAGCACAAAACCCATTATTCCAGGATTTTAACACAGTCCATGGAACTGTACCGTTCAGCCAGATAAACAATTCACACTGGACAGAGGCAATTGACCGTGGCATTTCAATAGCCCAACGGGAAATTGACGCTATCGCATCCAACCCTGATGCCCCCACATTCAAAAACACGATAATAGCGCTTGAACGAAGCGGCGCAGATCTAAACCGTGTGCTCAACGTTTTCTATCCATTGCTTTCAGCAAACAGCGATGACGAAATGATGGATATATCCATGTCGGCATCCGCCAAATTAAGCGAGCACTCAACCAATATAATCCTGAACGATAAATTGTGGAAACGCGTAAAAGCCGTATATGACGGCCGCGACAAATTGACACTGTCTCCAGAGGACAAAACACTTCTGGAACGCACATATGAATCATTCGCATTTTCTGGTGCAAATCTTGAAGGCAAGGATAGGGAAACATTCCGCACCTTAAATTCATCCTTGTCGGCATTGACCACCCGCTTCGGCCAAAATGTGCTGAAAGAACTGAACACATATGAGATATGGCTTACATCCGAAGACCTTGCAGGCCTCCCGGAAAGCTCAATCGAAGCAGCTGCTTTGGCCGCAAAAGAAAAAGGACGCGATGGCGAATACCTCTTCACGCTCGCCCAACCTACATACATGGCGTTCATGAAATACTCGTCCCGCCCCGATTTGCGCGAAAAAATGTACCGCCTGTACATGGGCCGAAACCGCCAAGGGGAATACTCCAATATTGAAGTAATGGCACAGATCGCCGATACCCGCCGGCAGATTGCAAACCTGCTCGGCAGCAAGGACTACGCCACACATGCATTGCGCAGGACTATGGCCGGCAGCCCAGAAGCTGTATATGATCTACTTAACCGACTACGCGATGCCTACAAACCGGCCCAACAGGCAGAATTTGCCGAACTCTTAGATTTCGCCTCCAAAAAGGAAGGCAAAAAGATCGATGGCATACAGCCTTGGGACTACAGCTACTACAGCGACAAACTTAAAAACGAAAAATACAGCTTCAATGAAGAGCAATTACGCCCATATTTTGAACTTAACAACGTGATTGACGGCGTATTTGGATTAGCAGGAAAGCTATATGGACTCAAATTCACAAAAAACGAAGCTATCGAAGTATACCATCCTGAAGTCAGCGCATTCGATGTCACGGATTCCAACGGGAATTTCATCGGTGTGATCTATACCGACTTCTTCCCCCGCGCATCAAAGCGTCCTGGAGCCTGGATGACAGGCTTCCGTGACCAGAGCAACGATGCTGAAGGAAACAACATACGGCCACACGTCTCAATAGTGATGAATTTCACCAAGCCAACAGCCGATAAACCATCTTTGCTCACTCCATATGAAGTCAGCACATTCCTCCATGAATTTGGTCATGCACTCCATGGCCTTTTGGCAGACACAAAATACCAGTCCCTTTCCGGAACATCCGTATACCGCGACTTCGTAGAGCTTCCTTCTCAATTCAACGAAAACTTCATGCGGCAGAAAGAATTCCTTGACGGATTTGCCAAACATTATATTACAGGCGAGCCTATCCCACAGGATCTTCTTGACAGCTTCCTTGCATCTTCCCGCTACGGAGCAGCATATGCATGCATGAGGCAGCTCGGATTCGGATACATGGACATGGCTTGGCACACGACAACCGGCCCGATCAAAGACACTGATGCATTTGAGAATGATGCACTAAAGGATGTAAACATGTTCAGCCCTGTAGAAGGCACGGCATTCAGCCCTCAGTTCAGCCACATATTCGCCGGAGGGTATGCCGCCGGCTACTACAGCTACAAATGGGCAGAAGTCCTTGATGCAGACGCTTTTTCTGTATTCATCAAAAACGGCATTTATGACCAGGAAAGCGCTACGTCATTCCGCAACAACGTATTGTCAAAAGGCGGGACAGAAGACCCGGCAGAACTATACAGGCGCTTCCGCGGACAAGATCCAACTATTGATGCACTCCTTATACGTGATGGAATAAAGACTCCGGATACGACGTCTACAAAAGTGGAAGTAAGAAAAGACTAGACACTCAACAGCTACCATAAAAAACGCGTGTCTCCTACAGGTCACGCGTTTTTTATTAATATTTTGTCTGCTATATTTTACACTTTATTTCCATGTATCCGTCATTTTAACAATATGTACATCTGCCATGTGCAGGCGGGCCTGTAGATAATCCCTAAACTTTTCCTCTTCTTTCTTTGGCATCTGACGGCGGTAGCCGACAAGCGCAACATTAAGAGTGTCAACCTTTTCAGCATCAACCTCACAGTATATACAACGCGATATGGAAATACCTTCTACAGACGGGAACAGGATTTTCAATTCTGGCGCAATTACCGCACTTAGCGAATCATCACGCAATGCAAACGAATAAACTGACTTCAACGAATCTATAGTACGCTCCTGGCTGCGTATCGTAGCTTGTGTCACAGCATACATATCCCGCAACATTGTCGATGTCGCCTGCGAGACATCTATCTGAGGGCCATAAGCATCACCTTGTATGATTTTCAATTTTGTACCGCCAAGACGATATGCGGCCATCTTATCCGACATCGCAACCACCAGGGAATCCTGAGGAAGTACGCGTCCCATCAACGTAACAGTCAAAGTCTTATCACCTTTATTATAATTAGGCTTAAAACTAAGCACTTGTGTATCCGGGAAATTAAACTCAGTATCGACAAAATTGTTGCAATTATTGTCAAATGTATTCTGTACATACATGGTATACGTAAGGTAAACGGCTGGAAGCATTGTCACTACCGCGATCGCATAGACTGTATTACGCACTTTGCGTGCACGTTCAGGATTTGAAAAATCCTTATGGGTATATTTCATCAGCCATACCCCCACAGTAGTGGCGCATGCAATAAATACCGAATTGATAAAAAACAGGTACATCGCTCCCAGAAAATACGTCCATTGCAATGTGGCAAGACCATACCCTACAGTACACAACGGCGGCATCAATGCCGTAGCTATCGCCACACCAGGTATCACATTACCTTTTACCTTGCTTCCTATCGCCAATATACCGGCTGCACCACCGAAAAACCCGATAAAAACATCGTATATTGTAGGCGAAGTACGGGCCAACAACTCACTATGGCCTTCATTAACCGGTGACACCATGAAATACACACAAGATGTCACTACACTGAATAAAGTAGCCATCATCAAGTTGCGGAACGAACGTTTCATCAAGTCGAAATCATGTATGCCCACAGCCAACCCGATACCGATTATAGGCCCCATAAGCGGAGATATGAGCATCGCGCCTATTATAACAGCTGTAGAATTTACATTCAGACCTAGAGAAGCAATAAAAATAGCGATGATAAGTATAAGGATATTTATCCCACGGAATGCCACCCCGTCACGTATCACCTGTTCAGCTTCCGCCTGAGGAATAAGATAGCTGCTTATATCAAAGTAACCTTTGATTTTGTCCACAAAATCTGAAACATCTTGTCCAGTCATAATTAATGCAAATATATGGATTATCCTTAAAAAGCATTACATCCGAAATGTTCATCACATCACAGAAAGCAACTCTATATCAAATATAAGGGTAGAGCCTCCAGGGATTCCAGGCTGGCTAATCTTGCCATATGCCTGTTCTGCCGGTATGTATATCTCCCATCTGTCTCCTACATGCATTTTTTGCAGCGCAATGATCCAGCCTGCTATAAGTTCACGTAACCTGAATGCAGGGGGAGTGCCGCCGCGGCTACTGTCAAAAACCTTGCCGTTTATTGTCTTGCCTGTATAATGTACCGTGACTATACTCGACCGCGTAGGGGAAACGGCAGATACTCCACCACTTTTAACCACCCTATAGTATATACCCTTGTCAATGGGCATGACTCCGGATTCTGACGCCTTATCCTGTAGCCATTGCCGGTTTCGCTGTACGTACTCTTGCCTAGCCATATGAAATATATTATTCCGTAAAAAAAATGTGCAGCGACTCTCACGAGGGACTGCACTTATAAACCTATGATTCACTTATTTTTGTCTCTTTTGTATTTTATAATTCAATCATGTAACCAAGGAAGCCTACAAGGATGTACTCCTTAGTATTTGTTATCAATATATATAATCAATCGTTGTCATGCAAAGGCTTGTATTCCACAAAAGCCTCCATTGCCTCATATGAAGCCAGGCCCAAATTATGGTACAACTGCGCTGTAGCACGGTTACGTTCTTCAGCACGCTGCCAAAACAAGCGGTCATCATCTCCGAGGAACGGGGCGTTCTCCATCTGCGACTGATGCTTGAGAATCGAATTACGCTTCAGCCTCAACTGCTCAGGACTGATAGGTACAGCCATTTCTATATGATCGATTTCCCATTCCGCCCACGCGCCACGGTACATCCACACCCGGCAATCCTTCATCCAAACTTCATCCTTCAGCTCATCAATGGCAGCAAGCACTGCATCTGTGCAGACACGGTGCGTACCATGCGGATCAGCAAGGTCTCCGGCCACAAATATCTGCTGAGGTTTCACTTTTTCAAGCAATTCCTTTACGATGTTAACATCGCGCTCAGTTAGATCACCCTTCTTGATGGCGCCTGTCTCATAGAATGGCAGACGGAGGAAGTGTATATGGTCAGTTGGTATACCTATATAATGGTCGGCGATTGTAGCCTCAGCCTGACGGATCATCGTCTTTATCTCACGGATCTCACTGGTATCCATGTCGCCTGATTTTTTCGAGGCCACAAAACCGGATACATCTTCCGAAAGCTTTTTATACGAATCAGTATCAAAACCGAACATCGGTGCGATCTTATCCATCATCAGGAAATAACGCATCATATCCTCATCGCCTACTGCAATATTGCCCGAAGTCTCATATGCCACATGCACATCATGCTTCTGGTCAACCAGACGCTGGAATGTAGCGCCCATTGATATCACATCATCATCAGGGTGGGGAGAGAATATTATCACTCGCTTAGGATACGGCGTGGACCGTTCCGGCCGATATGTGTCATCAGCACCGGGCTTGCCGCCGGGCCATCCGGTAATGGTATGCTGCAACTCATTGAACACCTTTATGTTCACATTATATGCAGAGCCATAAAGGGCCAGCAACTCGCCAAGCCCCCAATCATTGTAGTCCTTATCGGTAAGCTTAAGTATCACTTTGCCTGTCATCTGGCACAGCCACACTATAGCGCGACGTATCAGTTTATCATTCCACTCACAAGAAGTCACCTTCCATGGATGGGATATACGGGTAAGCTCATCAGCAGCCGGCAGATCCACGACTATGCGGGCATGAGAATGCTGCTGTAGAAAAGAGGCCGGTACGGCAGTGGTAACCGGATTCTCTATAACATTAAATATTGTCGAAGCATTCGTATCCCCCCATGCCATTGAAATGACCCTGCGGGAATCCATGATATTCCTTATTCCAAGGGTAATAGCTGTGGTAGGCACAGTCTCACACTTGTAATCAGAAGCAATCTTTTGGCGGGACTCATGCGTAAGCAGGACAAGCCGACATAGGCTCGAGGCCATTGA
This sequence comes from Muribaculaceae bacterium, assembly GCA_009775535.1. Lineage (GTDB taxonomy): Bacteria > Bacteroidota > Bacteroidia > Bacteroidales > Muribaculaceae > CAG-873. The sequence goes on along the minus strand of VSPW01000029.1, from coordinate 814 downwards.
CCCAGGCTCATTGAACGCGAGAGAACCGGTACGCCCGACCTCACACACAGTCAGGTCTATACCGCCGGCATTAGCGATAGAACGTTCATAATCGCGGCAATATTCATACATATCCTCCTTCGTCACGGCAGGGTTTATCGAACGCACATTTTGCGGAAGGATGTCGACATGGTCCAAAAGCACCTCTTTCAAGCGCTGGAGCGTGCTGGGGCCTTCGGGCTGTATCGGGAAAAATTCAGATATATTATATACGATTACATTTTGGAAACTCACTTCTCCTAACCGGCAAAACTCGATAAGGCGCGCATATACAGAATGGGTTGAAGTGCCTGCTCCAAGAGCCAGTACACATTTGCCCTTGATATCGACATTCCGCTTTATCGTGTCAACTATCTTATGGGCAATATAATCGCTACCGTCAACTGCTGTTTCAAAAATTCTGGTGTAGACTTTTTCCTCTCGGGTCAGTTCGGCAAGCTCGATTTCACCTTCGGGGGCATAATAGCGCTTGGGAATCTGGTCAAGTTTAATTTGAGAACTAAGGTTAGTTTTCATGTGAATAAATTTAGCAATGCAAATGTAAAACAAAAATTCAGAACCTGTCTTATCTAAGCATAAAATTAACGATTAATAACACATTTTTAGGGTCAGGGCCTTCAAGGCCATTTTAAGCAACAAATATAGCTGTTTTTATGATGTTTTTTCTGACTTTTCATTGTAAATTTGCACAAATTTAAATTAAAAATCAACTAACCCTATAAATAATCAAATTCAACCTCAAAGCCATGAGACTTATTATTGAGAAGAACTATGA
>VSPW01000028.1 GCA_009775535.1 Muribaculaceae bacterium | reverse complement strand
GTGTATGTTTCTGAATGATCTGGGTCGGTGGATGGTTCGGAATCGCAATCCATGTCATAGCTAAAATAATTTACTGTAAAAGATTCATTCCCGAAGCATATGCTTTGCGGGAGTATCGCCTTTCGGGCTTCGGGGGAAAGCATGTAGTGATAGTAGGCCAACATCATCACCGTCGGAAACACAAGGAATGCGGCCATAAGTCCTACTATATAAAATAGAGGGGATACGGCCATGCCAAGCAACAATAATACGATAATGGCTATCCATATTGGCCATCCGCGCCTCGACAGCCACAATAAAGCGGCCCTTTTTCCCACAATCGAGGCTCTGTGCCTGAATATTGAAGTTGTTATATAAGTTTCCATATGGATGCAAATTTACAAAAAATATGACGTCAATGCATTTTGCACTTGCATAATTAAAAAAAACTGCTTACCTTTGCAGCGTGAATCAAGGATAAATCCTTTCACAATCGGGGCGTAGCGCAGTCCGGTTAGCGCACCTGCTTTGGGAGCAGGGGGTCGCGAGTTCGAATCCCGCCACCCCGACCAAACATAAACCACTGAAAGTAAGAAATTTAAAACTTGTTTTCAGTGGTTTTCATTTATAGGCATTATTGGTTGAATTAGAAAAGTCAGGCTAGAAATCTTTGATTTTTAGCCTGACCTCACGTTTCAACTATTTATTTATGAGAGCCTCAGTATCGAGTATCACTACCAGATAAAAAGGACTAGGGATGTAGTGTGTTGCATCTTTCCTTACGAATGCTACAATCTTATAACAATCTTGCGCGTATTATAATGTGGGCAGGCGCGCTAAAAGTCTTTAAAGAGTGTAAACATTAAGGCGCATTTTTTGTTAATGCGTCAAAATTAAGTTAATGGTGGTTGTTGTATAGTAAATAAGCCGTGAAAATCACAATTTCTTGAGCCGTATCCCTTCCGCGGTTGAGGACATAGATATTATGTCCTCGTCAAGCATATGCCTGACAGCTTCGGATATGTCTTTCCGGTTTCCGTTGGCATTCGCTATTATATGTTCCATGGTGACACCGCCTGGATGGGAGCACAGGTAGGCAATGGAGGCCTCTATGGCTTTCTTGTCGGTAGCGGATGGCCGGACACGCTTTTTTTTCCGGCATATGTCGCATTGCCCGCATCCGCCTTCCGGGCTTTCGCCGAAATATTCCAGCAAGGTGGATACGCGGCATTGTGATGTGTCGAACGTAAACTTTTTCATTGCATCGATCCTTGACTCCATCACGTCGCGTCTTTGCTCGTACACCTGTCTGGGGATGGTGACGTATTTTGGAAGTTCACGTGAAGTGGTAAATGCAACATATGGGGTTGTCTTGCGGGGGATGTAGTGCAGCACGTGCATGCGTCCAAGGGCCAGGAGTGATTGGTATATATCGTTCTCGTGGAGCTGTAGGCGGTATGCCAGCAGTTTTTCATCTATATACACATAGTCGGCGAAAAGGCCTGTATAACTGCGCAGCAGCATCTGGAACACCATGTCGGTAGTGCCGTCTATCGGCAAATTGTAAAGCTCTTCCTTGCGGGCGGTGAGCATCACTCGGGAATAGGTAGATATTTCATCGGTATAATCGATGTAACCAGACTGGGAAAGTATTGTCAAAGCGCTACGTGCAGGGGCTGGCTGTAGGGAGTATCGTTGGCAGAACAAGCCGAAATCGAACTCGTACACCTGGTTGTATCCGCTGCCTACGGCAATGTCAAGGAACACCCCGAGTTTATCATATATATCCGTGATATATTCCTTTGGCGGGAATGAATCGCTTAGCCTGCGCGACAGCAGGGCTTTGTCGCGGTTACAGGCCAGCACTACGGCATATGAAGGCTTTCCGTCACGTCCGCCACGTCCGGCTTCCTGGTAATATTCTTCAAGGGAGGAAGGGAGGTCATAATGTACCACAGTCCGGACATCGGGCTTGTCGATCCCCATGCCGAAAGCGTTTGTAGCCACTATCACGCGTATGGAATTGTCCTTCCACCTGTTTTGGCGTTCATTTTTGTCTTCAGGAGACAGTCCGGCATGGTAGAATTCTGCTGTGATTCCGGCCTGTTGTATTACTTGTGCTAGTTCGCGTGTTCGCCTCCTGGAGCGGACATAGACTATAGCGCTCCCCGATGTATTTTTCAGCACTCGTAGCAAAGTCTGTGGCTTGTCATCTCCGTATCTTACTATGTAGCTTAGGTTGTCGCGTGAGAAACTGCGTGAATATGTCATGTGTCCGTCGCGGAACTGCAGCTGACGACGTATGTCCTCCACTACGTCAGGTGTGGCCGATGCAGTAAGTGCCAGTACCGGAACGGACGGGAAGGCTTTACGGAGCTCGGATATCTGGAGGTAGGAGGGACGGAAGTCATAACCCCACTGTGAAATGCAATGGGCCTCGTCGACTACTATCAACGACACATCCCAGTCCCTCATTTCTGAAATGAATTGGGGCGATCGTAGTTTTTCGGGGGATATGTACAGCAGTTTGGCCTTGTTTAGACGGCATTTGTCCAAGACCAGCTTCTGTTCCCTGCGCGACAGCCCGGAGTGTGTAAATACGGCGTTTATGCCTGTTGCCCTGAGGTTGTCCACCTGGTCCTTCATCAGGGATATTAGTGGGGTCACCACAATGGTGAGCCCGTCCGCCATCATGGCAGGCACTTGGAAGGTAAGCGATTTGCCGCCGCCTGTAGGCAATAGGCCGAGTGTGTCGTGTCCATGCAGGATGGACATTATTATTTCCTGCTGCAACGGACGGAATGAGGAGTATCCCCAGTATCTTTCAAGTACCGCGAGGGTTTCAGCCCGCCTGTTCTCCATTTATGCGTATTTCCTTTACCAGCAGCTGGAGTGTCGATGGCGCATTGTGGTGCTTGTTTTCCTCAATGGTGTAGCATATGTCGAATGGCTGGCGCGAGTGGATGTGGCTGAAATATTTGGATGCGTTGAAAGCAATGCCGTTGATTACCTTGCCCGATGTGTCATCGACAAGTTCGAGTTTTATATGTTCCAGTTGTTTGCCTACCAGCTTGCTTGTACCGAAGTCCATCACTTTGCGGGTGCAGAACACCGGTTTCATGTTGCCTGGCCCGAACGGGTTGAATAGCCTGAGGGTCGACATGAACTGTGGGGTGATTTCAGCAAATGTCAGGTATGCGTCAATGTCCAGTTGTGGGCGCAGTTGCGAGGGTAGGATATTGGCAGACACATATTCTTCAAACCGCCTTGTGAATTCGGGTATATTCTCCTCTTTCAGTGATAGTCCGACAGCATATGTATGGCCGCCGAAATTCTCAAGCAGGTCGCGTGCGGAGTCAACGGCCTTGTATATGTCAAAGCCCTGGACAGAGCGTGAAGACCCTGTGGCCAGGCCGTTGGCCAATGTCAGTACTACGGCAGGTTTGTAATATAGCTCCGTGAGCCTGGACGCTACGATGCCTATTATGCCTTTATGCCAGTTCTTGTTGTATATGACTATTGACTTTTTGTCAGAATGGCTTTCCCCGCGGGCATCGACAATCGCGTTGGCTTCGTCGGTTATACGCTTGTCAAGTTCTTTGCGGTCCTTGTTGTACTGGTCTATTGCCAGGCTGCGTTGGTTTGCATCCTTTATGTCGCGTGCCACAAGCAGTTCCACGGCTTCGCGGCCGCTCTGCATCCTGCCAGAAGCATTTATGCGCGGGCCAATCTTGAATATTACATCGCTGATGGTGATTTCCTTGTTTGCAAGTCCGCATGTACGTATTATGGCCCGGAGCCCCATGTTTGGGTTTGAGTTGATCCTTCGCAGCCCGTGATATGCCATTATGCGGTTTTCATCGACCATCGGCACAATGTCGGCGGCTATGGATACGGCTACGAGGTCAAGGAGGCATTCCAGCTCTGCCGTGTCCAGTCCGTTAGATATTGAGAACGCCTGCATGAACTTGTATCCAACGCCGCATCCCGACAGGTGGGGGCACGGATATGTCGAACCTTCGAGTTTCGGGTTCAGTATGGCCACGGCAGGAGGCAGCTCATCATCGGGCACGTGATGGTCGCATATTATGAAATCAATGCCAAGCGATTTGGCATACTTTATCTCATCAATGGCCTTTATGCCACAATCAAGGATTATGATTAGCTTGACACCATCGGCAGCAGCGGCATCGATGGTAGGTTTCGATATCCCGTACCCTTCATCGTAGCGGGTGGGGATATAGAAATCTATTTCGGAGTAAAAATTCTGTAGGTATTTATAGACTAGGGCTACGGCGGTTGTACCGTCTACGTCATAGTCTCCATATACCATGATTCTCTCCTTTGACCCCATGGCTCTGTTGAGCCGGTCTACAGCCTTGTCCATTTCGGGCATGAGGAACGGGTCGTGCATGTCGCCCAACGAAGGATGGAAGAAGCGTTCGGCTTCTTCTACGGAACGTATGCCCCGTTGGACCAGTAGCTCGCTAACAGGAGGGCAGCCGGCAAATTCCTTTGCCAGCGCGGTCTCTAATTTTTGTTCTTCTGTAGTAAGGGGTAAGTAATTCCATTTACTTATCATTTATGTTATTTTTTTATTTTTCTAGTGGAGACGGCCGCTCGTGGCCGTGGATTGAGGGGAGGGTAGGCGGCTGCCGATGCAAGCCGATATATAATTCGCCAATATACAGAATGTTATGCTCCGTGTCGCGGATTTATGCCGTATTACTCGTTGCAGGCACAGCACTCCTATGGCTAAGGATATGCAAAATTAGCCAAAAAATATCGTATTTTTTGGCTAATTAAGGAGTTTTAATCTTTAAAATTTGTTTATTTGGCCTAGGCTGTCGGTTGTTTTAGGTGGACATCCATTTGCGGAAACGGGAAATTGATTCCAGCCTTTGGCAGTTCGTTGTACATACGTTCGTTCATGTCAAAGAACACTCCCCAGTAGTCTGCGCTCCTTACCCATGCCCTTACGGTAAGGATGACGCTGCTGTCGGCCAATGATTTCACGAACACGACAGCTTCCTGTCCGTATTCTGTCAATGTTTCTGTGATTCTGGGATCGCTGCCCAGGATTTCCAGGATGGAACGTCGTGCTGTGTCAATATTGTCGCCGTAGGATATGGCTACATCCCAGTCTACACGCCTGTATTTCTCGCGGCTTGCATTGTTGATGCTGCTGGTCGACAACATGCCGTTAGGTATGGTTATTGACTTGTTGTCACCGGTATTGATGACAGTATGGAATATCTGGATTTCCTTTACCGTACCGGCATAGCCTTGGGCTTCGATGAAATCGCCAACTTTGTATGGCTTTAGCAGCATGATTAGGACACCGGCCGCGAAATTCTGCAATGTGCCGCTGAGGGCCATACCGATAGCGACACCGGCTGATGCAAACAGTGCCAGGAATGATGATGTCTCTATACCCAATATACCGATTACGGTGACTATCAGTATGAAATAGAGGACAATCCTTATCATGCTGAGCACAAAAGTGGTCAGTGTGGTGTCGACATTACGTCGGTTCATCATACCCGAAACTAATCGGTAGAGGCGGTTTATAACAAACTTGCCTACATAGAACACCAGCACGGCGATTGCCAGGTTTATGGCAAATGTCACCATGGAGTTGGTTATCTTGTCAATGAAGTCCTCCAGCGACAGGTATTTAAATGTGGATACTTCGGCCGCTGCTTGGCTTGTAGAATCTATTATTTCTGTCTGTAGCATTTATTGTTTTTTTGATTGTTGGTTATTGTTTCTCCACCATGTGGCTTACCACATCGGCGTACCACGAAAGCGTGTTGTAGTTCTTTGCCGTCAGGTTTGATTGCGTACGTATCATGTAGGCCGACAGTCCGCAATGCTTTTTGATTTCAATGCGGTCCCACAGGCGTTCTGTGGCGGCTTCAAATACGATGGCGTCGGCAAGAGCCTTGTCGAATGCGGCAAGAGCCCTGTCGTCAGTGCATATCGACTGCATGTAGTCCCGAAGGTCATAATGGTAGCAAGTCCCTGACATGTATTTCTGCACATTGTAGTCCGGAACTGCCGGCCATGTCGATTTGACCATTATTTCCCTACAGGCATCTGCGAGGTCGTCCATGTATCTGGTGTCGACCACAGATATTGTGCATGTTCGCATAGACGCATTGGACTGGCGGTTATAGAAGTCGTATGTGTTCCATGCCGCCTTTGCCAGGTCGGGTGTCCTGGCAAAGAAGCAAGGGACGTTGACGGAGTAGTCCATTCCTGGTGTCGGCAGTTCAGACGGGGATGACACTATATAGCGTGCGGCGTGCCTGAGCTCATATGCCACTTCCACTGCACCCATGTAGCAGCAGTCGAAATATATGAACGAAAAGCTGTCATTGCCGAGCACCTCGGCAAGGGTTGTCACATTCATTGTCTTGTTTATGTCCTGGCCGAACGAGCGTATTGACGGCAGCCCTTCCATACCGTCCTGAAGCCATCCGCTTCCGTGGCTCCACATCACCAGGCCGTAGTCGTCTGCAGGTGCAATCGATTTGGTGTCAGCTATTACTTCTGCCATCCGTTCGGCCGCCACAGATGGCACGTCCTGACTATAGCCTTTCAGTTTCGTCAATACGGCTTTGCCTGTACTTTCCGCCTTTATCTCGTAAAGGGTTGGGGACTGGGTGTACGATGTATGGTATACAAGCAGCCTTCCTCCGTTCAGGCCTCCGTTCCTTGCTGCCTGCAGCATCTCTTCGATGTCATCGGCATTGAATCCTCCTGTACCGAGGCTGTTGGTCGCAATCATGTATACAAGGACTGTACGCCGGGACTTCAGTTCCGGTTCGCTGTGGCATGATACCATCATTGCCGCCACAATTATCATGGCGGCAATGACAGTCAGGAGGGAGTGTTTGTGGTGCATGTCCGTTATCAGTGCTTTATTGCATTGATTATGGTGTCGAAAGCAACCGACAGGCCGTTGTGGTCTTTGCCGCCTGCCTGTGCGAATCCAGGCTGGCCGCCGCCACCGCCCTTGATGGCCTTTGCGGCTTCACGTACGATGGCCGATGCGTTCATGCCCTTGCCAACGAGGTCATCCGTAAACATTACTGTAAGCAACGGCTTGTCTGATACATCTATTGTAGCTGCGACAAACGCTGTACTCTCAGGCGACATGTTGCGTACAGTAAATGCCACGTTCTTGACGGTATCTGGCATACGCACGCCCCTAAGGGTTGCAATCTTGATGCCGTTTATAATGTGGGCATCCTCTAGGGATTCCTTTGCCATGGTATTGACACGCTCTTTCATTACTTCTTCGGCCTGTTTGCGCAGGTCGGCATTTTCTTCGATGGAGCGGCGGAGTGCCTGTACCACATTTGGGGCGTTATTGAGCATGCCCTTTATTTGCGATAGTATGTCATGCATCTCATCGATGGCGTCTTCTACAGATTCTCCTGTGATAGCCTCGATTCTACGTATGCCGGCGGCAATGCTGCTTTCGGATACGATTTTTATCATGCCGATACGGCCAGTGTTGTCCACGTGTGTGCCGCCGCAAAGCTCAACGGAATCTCCGTAGCGTATCACCCTCACCTCATCGCCGTATTTTTCTCCGAAAAGGGCCATGGCGCCCATTTCCATAGCTTCGGATATGGGCACATTGCGGCGCTCGTCACGGGCTATTGCCTGCCGTACCTTTTTGTTGGCAAGGCGCTCTACCTTGCTGATTTCTTCAGGGGTGAGCTTGGAGAAGTGCGAGAAGTCGAAACGGAGGACTGACGGCGACACGAATGAGCCTTTTTGTTCAACGTGTGTGCCCAGCACCTCGCGCAGCGCCTCATGGAGTAGGTGTGTGGCAGTGTGGTTGCAGCTGGTTGCCATGCGCGCATCTGTGTTGATTGCGGCTGTGAACACGGCGTTGACATCTGTAGGCATCTTTTTTGTCAGGTGTACCCCGATGCCGTTCTCACGTTTGGTGTCATAGATCTCTATTGTTTCTTCACCGCAAGTGAGTGTGCCGTGGTCACCTACCTGTCCGCCCATTTCTGCATAGAATGGTGTGCGGTCAAGTATTATCTGGAAGAACTCCTTGTTTTTCTGTTTCACCTGGCGGAAACGGAGGATTCTTGCCTGTGTGGACTGGCAGTCATAGCCTACGAATTCCTGTTCGCCAGCATTCACTGTCACCCAGTCCGTAGCTTCTGTGGCGGCGGCGTTGCGTGCACGTGCCTTTTGTGCATCCATTTCTGTGTCGAATTCAGCCTGGTTGAGTGCCATGCCGTTTTCTTTCAGTATCAACTGTGTGAGGTCAAGGGGAAATCCGTATGTATCATAGAGTGTGAATGCCTCTTTGCCGGAAATCATATCTTTCCCTTGCGACTTGGCACGGGATATGGCCTCATCAAGCATGTGTATGCCGTTTTCAAGCGTTCTCAGGAAAGAATCCTCCTCTTCCTTTATCACCTTCATTATAAGGTCGCGCTGCTTGGCCAGCTCCGGATAGGCTTCGCCCATGGAGTCGATTAAAGTGTCCACAAGGCGGTACATGAACGCCTGTTTCTGGTCAAGGCACGTATATGCATAGCGAACAGCACGGCGCAGTATACGGCGTATCACGTATCCGGCCTTTGCGTTCGACGGCAATTGGGAATCGGCTATAGAAAAAGCGATGGTGCGTACGTGGTCGGCCACTACACGCATGGCTATGTCGGCCTTGTGGTTTTTGCCGTAGCTTTTGCCGCTGAGTGAGCCTATCTTGTTTATCAGAGGGGTGAATACATCGGTATCGTAGTTTGAACGTTTCCCTTGAAGCGCCATGCACAGGCGTTCAAATCCCATTCCGGTGTCAATCACCTTTGCGGGCAGAGGCTCTAGTGAGCCGTCAGCCTTGCGGTTGTATTGCATGAACACGAGATTCCATATCTCTATCACCTGTGGGTGGTCATGGTTGACAAGCGAAGCTCCCGGAACTTCGGCACGTTCGCTTTCGGTACGCAGGTCGATATGTATTTCGGAGCAAGGGCCGCAAGGGCCTGTGTCGCCCATCTCCCAGAAGTTGTCATGTTTGTTTCCGTTTATTATATGGTCGGCTGGAAGATGCTTGAGCCAGATGGATGCGGCCTCGTCATCGCGTGGAAGGTCGTCGTCTGACGAGCCTTCAAACACTGTAGCATACAGCCTTGACGGGTCGAGTTTCAACACGTCCACCAGATATTCCCATGCCCAGTCTATCGCCTCCTGCTTGAAGTAGTCGCCGAACGACCAGTTGCCGAGCATCTCGAACATGGTGTGGTGGTATGTGTCCATGCCCACCTCTTCAAGGTCGTTGTGCTTGCCGCTGACGCGCAGGCATTTCTGAGAGTCGGCTACGCGGGTATATTTGGCCGCCTTGTTGCCGAGGATGATATCTTTAAACTGGTTCATGCCGGCGTTGGTGAACATCAACGTCGGGTCATCTTTGATGACCATCGGTGCTGAGGGTACAATTCGGTGTCCTTTGCTTTCAAAAAACGACTTGAACGATTCCCTGATTTCTTTTGCTGACAGCATGGTGTTGAGCTTGATTATATAGTGTTTGACTTTTCTTGTTTAAGCGCGCAAAATTACAAAAAAAATGTTACTTTTGCAAGTTGAATCAATCCTCATCCGATGCGCAAGACTGTATATTATAGATACAACCAGTCGACGGGACATTATGACCGCGTCTATCCGTCGCGTAAGGGCCGTATATTTGCCATGGCCAGGCATATTGCCATATGGGTGGTGCTGGCGGCGGCATTGGTATCTGTGGGTTATACGCTATTTGCCATACCTGGGCAGAGGCAACTGCGGGAACAGAACCGCCAGTTGCGGGCGCAGCTGGGGCTTCTTGACCGACGTGCCGACGCCCTGGTGGCTGTTATGTCCGATGTGATAGACCGCGACAATAATTTCTACCGGGTGATGATGCAGGCCGACCGCATTACCGATGCGCGGCGGTATGCCGGGCTTGAGCGCCAGAGGCTATACGGGGAGCTGGACTCGCTTGCCGATGCACAGCTGTTGCGCCGGGTTACAGATAAGCTGGATCTCATCGGCCATCAGGTGTACAGTCAGATAAAGTCATTCGACCAATTGCGGGATATAGCTATGGCAAGCCGTGACCGCCTTGACCATATCCCTGCCATACAGCCTATTTCCGACAAGTATCTCAAGCAGATGGCCTCAGGATACGGCTACCGTTCTGACCCTGTCTACCGTACATTGAAATTTCATGAGGGACTGGACTACTCGGCGGACATAGGCACGCCTGTCTATGCCACAGGTGATGGAACGGTAGAGCTTGCCGGATGGAACAAGGGGTATGGCAACTCGATAGACATTTCCCATGGTTACAACTATCTGACACGTTACGCCCATCTCAGTGAGATACTTGTTCGCCAAGGACAGAAAGTGCGCCGTGGCGATATGATAGGAAAGGTGGGTAATACGGGGAAGTCGACAGGGCCACATCTACATTATGAGGTCCGTCTGCATGGGCAGCCACAGAATCCGGTCAATTACTACTTTTATGATCTTACGCCAGAGCAATATGACGACCTGATAAGGCTGTCGGAAAACGCAGGGCATGTCATGGACTGATACCATGCTGCTTTTAAGGCCGATGTGGGATTGGATGCCAGTGGCAGGACTTTTTTGAACCAATATCTTATGAATTCGTTAATTTATTAATAATTAACGAGAAAAAATAATTACCTTTGCAGCCGGAAAGCTGAGTTATAATTATATTTATTTTATGTCTAACCAAATAATTTTATCAGAATGAACGTAGAGGCAATTGGCAACTGGGCCGGACTCGTATGGCAGGCTCTTGATGAAGCCGACGTTTTGGGCGTTAAGCAGATTAAGAAAATCACAAAACTAAAGGACAAGGAAGTTTTTGCCGCCATAGGCTGGCTGGCACGTGAAAATAAGATCACGATTGACGTTTCCGCCGAAGACCCGAAGGAATTCATCGTTTCGCTTGTCCAGGAATAATACACCGCTTGAGGATAAATTGATTGAGCCGGACTGCCTGTATCTGTAAGGCAGTCCGGCTGGTTTTTTATGAAAAAGGGTTGAAAACAGGCCTAAATATACATTATTATTGCATAATTCCATGGAAACGCCTAAATTTGCCTACTTAAAAACTTTACTGTACAGATAATATCCGCTCTCTAGTTATTATGGACATTTTTACCTCAAAAGGAAAAAATACAGACCCCTCAGTGCGTGATGCACGCAACCGCAGATGGATAAAATTGATGTGGGGCACTTTTGCCGTTTTTGTTGTGGCCCTGGCCATATTTTTCATTATGGTATACAATGGGGTTATAGGATATATGCCTCCTGTCGAGGAGCTCAAGAACCCAAATGACAGGTTCGCGACTATAATATACAGTGCCGATGGAAAGGAGATGGGCCGTTACTACAACCGTTCCGGCAACCGTATATATGCCGATTTCGATGAGATTTCGCAGAATGTGGTGGATGCGCTTATCGCCACTGAGGATGTGCGCTTTGAGGACCATTCCGGGATCGACCTCAAGGCTGTTGTCCGGGCCGTTGTAAAGACCGGGATTATGGGCAACAGGAGTGCCGGAGGTGGATCCACAATTACTCAGCAGCTAGCCAAGCAGCTGTATTCGCCGCGCAGTGAGAACCTTTTCCAAAGGGCGATGCAGAAGCCGATTGAATGGATGATAGCCATAAAGCTGGAACGGTTCTACTCCAAGGAAGAGATACTGAAGATGTATCTCAACCAGTTTGATTTCCTGTACAATGCCAGCGGCATAAAGACAGCTGCCAATGTGTATTTCAAAAAGACCGCCGACAATCTTGACCTGCACGAGGCCGCGTTGCTTGTAGGCATGGTCAAGAATCCTTCATATTATAATCCCGTACGTTCCCCAGAGCGTGCATTGGCCCGCCGTAATGTGGTGTTTGAGCAGATGGAAAAGGCTGGGAAAATTACGGAAAGCCAGCTGGATTCATTGTGTGCCCTTCCATTGGGACTGAATTTTCACCGTATTGACCATAAGGATGGTATCGCACCATATTTCCGCGAGGAGCTGCGGCGCATACTTTCGGCAAAAAAGCCCAAAAGGGGCGATTATCCATCATGGAACCAGCAGGCCTATGTCGATGATTCCATAGCATGGGCCGACAATCCTCTTTTCGGTTGGATAGAGAAGAATCCTAAGCCAGATGGAACAAAATACGATATATATGCCGATGGCCTTAAGATATATACCACTGTCGACTCCCGTATGCAGCAATATGCGGAAGAAGCGGTGAAAGAGCATATGTCCGACCTTCAGAAACGCTTTTTCAAAGAAAAGCGCAATGCCCCGGATGCACCATATTCAACCAATACGGCCGAAATAACGGTATCTGCCCGCAAGAAGCTTATAGAGAATGCCATTAAACAGAGTGAGCGTATGCGGGTGGCGCGAGTGGCCGAACTGTCGGATGCGGAGATCGAGCGTCAGTTCTCGACGCCGGTACATATGACAGTATTCAGCTATGACGGTCCGGTGGACACAGTAATGACTCCTCGTGACTCTATCCTTTATCATAAACATTTCCTGCGAACAGGATTCATGTCGATGGACCCCCGCAACGGATATGTCAAGGCTTATGTAGGAGGACCTGATTTCCACTTCTTCCAGTACGACATGGTGTCAACCGGACGCCGGCAGATCGGATCGACCGTCAAGCCGTTCCTGTATACACTTGCAATGGAGGAGGGGATGACCCCATGTACCACCATGCTCAACGAACAGCCTGTTTTCTATGATGAGAGCGGGCGTCCATGGTTGCCACGCAATGCGGGCAGCGCTCGTATCGGGGAGATGGTAGACCTGCGCTGGGCGCTGACAAACTCCAATAACTGGATTTCCGCCAGGATAATGGAGGCATTGCATGCAGAGAAGGCTCTCCCAAGGACAATGCACAATTTCGGTATCACAAACAAGCTTCCGGAAGTCAAGTCTCTATGTCTTGGCTCAGGTGATGTATCGGTAAAGGAAATGGTAGGTGCATACACTGCCTTCGCCAACAAAGGCATGCGTGTAGATCCACTTTATGTCACCTCGATTGCCGACAATAATGGTAATGTCATTGCCACATTCTCACCAAAGCATCAGGACGTAATCAGCGAGACTGCATATTACCGGATATTGTCGATATTGCTTAATGTTGTCGACAGCGGTACAGGCAACCGTATGCGCCGCGCACCGTATAACGTGAAGGCCCAGATGGGAGGAAAGACCGGTACTACCAACTTCAATGCCGACGGCTGGTTTATGGCGTTCACCCCCGACCTTGTGTCCGGCACATGGGTAGGCGGTGACGAGCGGTACATACATTTCAATACAATGGCGAACGGCCAGGGTGCATCCATGGCGCTCCCGGTGTATGGGCGGTATATACGTAAGGTATACGATGACCCTTCTTTGGGGTATTCCGAGAATGCACGTTTCGTATTCCCGTCCAATATCAACCTTTGTGAAGGCGATTTCTTCGGTGAGGAGATTGAAGAGGAGGCGGAAAGCTCTCTTGGCGGCATTTTTGATTGACAACAATTATGTCCGGGCAGTCCAGGTTTGAGCGTATCGCTATGGTGGCGGCCGTGGTTTCTGTATCGATGGTCGCTGTTGTTGCCTTTGCCTTGCGGGGATGCGGAGACCGGGATGTGACGGCTTTAATGCCTGTCCCGGATAGCGTGGCCGCAGCATTGCTGCAGAAAGATGAGGCCGTACGGGATACAGTGGCGCGTCCGGTACGCCGGCAACGTGTACGCAGTAAAAAAGGGGCGGTTTCCAAAGAGCCAGTCGGGCGCGACTATTTTTCTCCCGCAGAAGATATAACCGGCAAGTAACAATTAATCAATAAACGGATATGCAAATGCTAAAGTCAATCATCACCTCGTTTTTGGTCCTTGTTTCATCTGCATTGTGCACATATGCACAGGAGGATGGCGGCAGCATTTCCATGCCATACGGCCGCTCTTTGCAGTTGTCCATGGCGGCAGGATGTAATTTCAGCCTCGCCGGAGATGTAGACCAGTGGTGGTTCGGCGACCGTCAGGCCGGAGCTTTTGAGTTGGACTGGATGGTATCGTATATGTTTCCAGGCCATTGGGGAGTGTACGCTGATTTGCGGCTTAAGTTCTTTCGTCTAAGGGACGCACAGGAAGGGTTGGCAGAAGATATTTTCGACACCTTTTTCCCTGGACTTAGGCGGCTTCATCCGTCATTTAGCGTTGGTGGTGTATACCGTTACGAATACGGGCGTTGGGGCATATATCCGCGGATAGGTATCGGATGGCAGTCATATGGATATAGGGAGTCAACCAAGGATAGCGGCGCGTGGGAATTCAGGCGGCGTACCTCGACCATGACGTTCAATGCCGGAATGACAGGTGCATTAAGGTTGTCGCGGCGCATAAGCTTTATCCTTGATATGCATTTCCAGCAGCCATTGCAGAAATCAAAGGCAACATTGA
>VSPW01000027.1 GCA_009775535.1 Muribaculaceae bacterium | reverse complement strand
CTGCATTTTCGTCGCTTACGGCCAGGGAATATGCATAGACGAGTCCGCGCCTTTTTAGGCTGGAGGTGTACCCTGCGGCATGGACATGATAGCTTACGGCCTTACGTCTTACGCCAAGTCCTCCAGGCAGCACGCCTTCAGCCTCAATGCCACGTTCCACAGCTTCTTTCATTACATTCCAGACTTCTCTCAGGTACTCCCAAATCCCGTCTCCTTCACATTTCCCTACGTATTCCCAATAGCTAAGTCCGGTGGAGTCGCACCATTCGAGGATGTCCTTTATAGTGGTCATGTCATATATTACGTCTGCGGGCTGGCGCGATTCCCCTTCCCGTACGATATCTCCTCCTCCTATGCTATAATAAGTCTCCTCTTTGATTATGCTGCCATTGTTGTCAATGGCGGTGAATTTCATTCCGTTTGGGTGGAATGGCAGGAAAACATCCGGTTGCCATACAATTGCAGCCGGTGCGTCGGGTGTCAGTACATCCAATATGGCTTTGTCGGTCAGGTGGCCTCGTCCAGTCGCGGCCAAAGAGCCGTACAGGGTTATTTTGCGTTTGGCCGCACCAGGTGTTTTCTCCAGAAATAGTCCGGCGGCCTTTCGCGGGCCCATTGTATGGCTGCTTGATGGACCTAGGCCTATTTTGTATATTTGGCGGATTGATTCCATGATTACATTTGTTTTTGTATGGTTTATGCCTTTGGTCACAAAGTTAGCGAAATTTTTATAAAGCCTTATGTTGTATGATTTTGAAAAATCGTTTACTTTTGTATTATTTTAAATTAAATAGACCAAAATAGTGGATTTAAAAAATGTATTGATACCGTCAATGCCTCTTTTTGCATTGCCTTTGGCTGTAGCCTCGTGCCAAAGTGAGAAGGAGGCTCATACTGATGAGCCTTTGAACATAGTATATATAATGACAGATGACCATACTGGCCAGATGATGAGCTGTTATGATACTCGGTATATGCATACGCCAAATCTGGACCGTATAGCAAGGGATGGCGTAAGGTTTACAAACAGCTTTGTAGCCAATTCTCTTAGCGGACCGTCAAGGGCATGCATGCTTACCGGTAAGCATAGCCATGCGAATGGTTTTACGGACAATACAGCATGTGTGTTTGACGGTGATCAGCCCACATTTCCCAAGTATTTGCAAAAGGCCGGATATCAGACAGCGTTGTTCGGAAAATGGCATCTGGGAAGTATGCCGCAAGGTTTTGACCGATGGGAGATATTGCCTGGCCAGGGTTATTACTATAATCCGGACTTCATACATGAGAATGGGGATACGATAACCGAACATGGCTACCTTACAAATATAATTACAGACAAGAGTATTGACTGGCTTGAGAACGGGCGGGATCCTGAAAAGCCATTCTGTCTGCTCATACACCATAAAGCTATCCACCGTAATTGGATGGCGGATACGGCAGACCTATATTTATATGAGGATAAGACGTTCCCCCTTCCAGGTAATTTCTATGATGACTATGCCGGGCGTCAGGCTGCATCTGAGCAGGAAATGTCCATAATAAAGGACATGGACATGATTTATGACCTGAAAATGGACCGTCCAGGGGAGGACAGCAGGCTGAAAGAGATGTATCGGTATTTTTGCAGCCGTATGGATTCTGCGCAGCGTGCCGCATGGGATGCGTTCTACGATCCTATTATAGAAGATTTCTATTCCCAGAATCTACAGGGGAAAGAGTTGGCTGAATGGAAATTCCAGCGCTATATGCGTGATTATATGAAGACAGTGAAGAGCCTTGATGACAATGTGGGCCGTGTCCTGGACTATCTTGAGCAAAAGGGGCTTTTGGACAATACTCTTGTGGTATATACTTCAGACCAGGGCTTCTATATGGGTGAGCATGGATGGTTCGACAAGCGGTTCATGTATGAAGAGTCGTTCCGGACACCGCTTATAATGCGGATGCCAGACGGATATGACCGACGGGGGGACATTACCCAGATGGTTCAGAATATAGATTATGCGCCTACATTCATGGAGATCGCTGGTGTGGAAATTCCTGAAGATATACAGGGCGTATCATTGTTGCCGTTGCTAAAAGGGGAAGATCCCGAAGATTGGCGGAATTCGTTGTACTATCATTTCTATGAATATCCGGCAGAACATTCAGTCAAGCGTCATTACGGGGTGCGCAATGACCGGTATAAGTTGATACATTTCTATAACGATATAGACCAGTGGGAGCTGTATGACCTGCAGGCCGATCCGAATGAGATGCGTAATGTATATGGCCAGCCAGGAATGGAAAAGGTCACATCAGACATGATGAAGGAACTTAAGGGCCTTCAGGAACAGTATGATGATCCGATAAGGCATCAGTTCCCGTTGGAATAATTATTGGTATTGGCTTAATAGAACAGAGAGGCCGGCAGGATTGCGAATATGCGTCCTGTCGGCCTCTTTATTTATATGGAAAAGCCGGACTATTTAATCAGAATAGTCCGGCTTCCTATAGATGCCACATCAAAGGATGCGATGAAACTCCGATAGACAGGATTTGAGCGCTCGCCGTCCTTTGTAATCCGCCTGGGTGTGAACCACCTCCCGGAGGAGGTTGGGGCCCGCCATCGGGCGGCTAAGCTTGTCTCGGTATTTCACTATTAATTGATGAGTTTCCCAATCTACTTTGATGTGGTAGAATTTAATTCAAATATGTTTTTGGATTTTAAGCGGCTCTCTTGCCATCCTTTTATTTTCTAACACAAAGATAGCGACAGGTGTTCAAATAAGCAAATAATATTTGCTAAAATTGATAGCATGTCAAATTTTTTTATCATTTTTGTGTATTATCAAAAAAAATGGTCTATTTTTGTGTTACAAAGCGATGTTATAAAGCATACACCACACACAAATTAGGTCCTATGATAAAGTCAGCTATAGAAAAGGTAATAAGTGAAGACCTGGCCGATATATGGTCGATACTAGATGGCGATGAAAAACGTAAGGTTATAGACAATTTTGCCATACATGATTTTAAGAAGAACCAATTGATATATGCAGAGAATGAAGAGCCGGAATACTTGTGGTGTTTGATGAAGGGCAAGGTAAAGCTCTTCAAAGAGGGGATTGGCGGACGCGCCCAGATTGTAAGGTTGATACGTCCGGTACAATATTTTGGTTACCGTGCATATTTTGCCCGTGAACCATATGTGTCCAGTGCAGGCGCGTTTGAGGCGTCGACGCTCGGGGCGTTGCCGATGTCGCTTGTGGAGGATATGATACGCAACAACATGAACCTTGCGTTTTTCTTTATACATGAATTGTCGCGCAACCTGGGTGGGTCGGACACCCGTATTGTGAATCTTACCCAGAAGCACATACGCGGACGCCTTGCCGAGGCAATAATAGTCCTACTTGACAGCTATGGCTATGAGCAGGACAACTCGACGCTAAATATATACATGGCGCGGGAAGATTTGGCCAACCTTTCAAACATGACGACATCCAATGCAATCCGGACATTGTCTACATTTGTCAATGAGCGCCTTCTCATTGTCGATGGACGCCGTATAAAGATAATCAACGAGGCCGCATTGCGCAAAATAAGCAAATTTGGCTAAACGTTAATGTGCCTATAGGTCCTCAGGGCGTTTGCGTATTATCTTTCCTGAAACAGTACGGTGTATGTGGCTTGCAAATACTATATTTGCCGGAATCCAATAGCGTGGCAGCATCTTGCGGCATATACCGAGGATCTCATCAGTAGGCATACAATTGTCGGCTATGACTAATGTTACGGCTTCCCCCCATTTGGGGTGGGGAGTCCCAATGATGTAAAAATCGGAATCCAGGTAAGGGGCAAGGATACGTTCAATTTCTTCGGGAAAAATTTTAATCCCCCCGCTGTTTATTACAAAGTCACGCCTGCCCCGCCATATGAATCCGGTGTCACCATGCAGTTCTACAATATCGTTTGTCTCTATTGAATTCCAAGAATAAGAGCCGTCAGTGCAGTGTATCGTCAGGCATGAATCCCGGTTGGTTCCGAATGCAATTCCAGGCATGGCCTTGAAAATGTCTCCTCCCAGTTTCCTCAATGCTACATGTGAGCAGGTCTCAGTCATCCCATAAGTGGCAAAAGCATTGTATCCTGCAGAAATAAGTGCCGATTCAGTGGACGGATGCAGCGGTGCGCCCCCTATTATGATATTTGTGACATTTTGGGTAAGATGTGGGCGGTCGATGAGCGACTGGGCTTGGGCCGGCACTATCGGAAGCAAATCTATCCGGGGATATTTACCCTTTACAGGATAAGACGAAGGCTTTTCTGCATATAGCACACATCCGGCCGCTATAGCCCTTACAATCATCATTTTCCCTGCTATGTACGAAGATGACAGCGGCAGCAGCATGCAAGAGCTGGAGTCCAGGCCAAAGCGTATGTTGGTAGCCATTGCCGAATGCAGCATGTCCGATTTAAGCAACTTTATTTCCTTCGGTCTTCCTGTCGAGCCGGAAGTGTTGGCGGTTATATATTCCGTGTCCGTATCTTCCCAGCTTCGCATGAAGCTGTCGATATCGTCATGTATTTCCGGTGGGGATATTATCTTAGCCATTCCAGTTCAGGTATCTCCCAATTGCCATTGGAGTCATACGACAGCCATTGGCTGGCGAGCCTTATCGGAGAAGTTATGTTATTTTCGTATATTTGTCCTGTCCCGAGGCCCTGAGGCATCTTCGGATTGAAATTGGCTACCCATTGGGCGATAGCGTTAAGTCCGATATTGCTTTCCATTGCTGATGTCGCCCACCATCCGATACCTTTCTGCCTTGCGAGCGATATCCAACGGCTGGATGCGCTCAACCCTCCGCATAATGACGGTTTGATGATTATGAACTGTGGAGATATGGCATCAAGCAGCATGGACTGAGCGTCATAGTCGCGGCAACCTATCAGCTCCTCGTCAAGCGCCACCGGAATAGGGCTTTTACGGCAGATATCCGACATCTCCTTTATTTGGCCGGCCTTTATCGGTTGCTCTATTGAGTGGATGTAATATTCCGATAGGGCATCCAGTTTCCCGGTTGCTTCCGATGGCAGAAAAGCGCCGTTTGCGTCAAGCCTTATCTCCAGTTCATCCGGACTGAAATTCTCACGTATGCTCCTCAGCAGTTCCAGCTCATCATGAAATGCGATCCCGCCAATTTTCAGTTTCAGACACTTGAACCCGTCAGAAAGCTTTTCTTGTATACGTTTCAGCATGGTATCCCTGTCCGCCATCCATACAAGGCCGTTTATCTGTAGCCGCATGTCCCCATTGCTCCATCTGTTTTGCCGGATAATACGTTTCCCGCCCGACAAAAGGTCAGCCATTGCCGTCTCCACACCGAATATTATGGAACTCAACCCGATGTCTTCCAGATCGGTTATATTTACGATATTACGGCATACCTGTGACAGCCTTGACTCATAGTCAGGCACATCATCTGCGGAAAGCCCGCGGAACAGTGCACACTCTCCGATCCCTGCTATCTCAGGCTCGGAATCATCCCATATTTTTATGAAATATGTATCCTTGTGGTGCATTATGGCGCGTGACGTCCGGGCCTCGAAACGCAGTGCCAGTCGGTATGGGGCATATGCAGCTTGCAGCATGACCTTGTCTACGCCTGTGTTTAGGGGAACATCGGATATTGGTCAAAATCAGGGTCGCGCTTTTCCAGGAATGCGTTTTTACCCTCCTGTGCTTCATCCATCAGGTAATACATAAGGGTGGCATCCCCGGCGAGTTCCATGATTCCAGCCTGGCCGTCAAGCTCGGCGTTAAGGCCACGCTTTATCATGCGTATTGCGAACGGACTGCGCTTCATTATGGTCATGCACCATTCCACTACTTCATCCTCAAGCCTGTCAAACGGCACTACCGCATTCACCATGCCCATTTCAAGGGCCTCTGCAGCCGTATATTGACGGCACAGATACCATATTTCACGGGCTTTCTTCTGACCTACGCAACGGGCCAGGTAGCTTGCGCCGAATCCGGCATCAAAACTTCCCACTTTTGGCCCGGTCTGGCCGAAACGGGCATTCTCGGATGCAATCGAAAGGTCGCACACCACATTAAGCACGTTTCCGCCGCCGATGGCATATCCGTTGACCATGGCTATCACCGGTTTTGGTATCGAACGTATCACGCGGTGGATGTCCAGCACGTTCAGGCGAGGTATTCCGGCCTGGTCGCTGTATCCTCCGCGTGTCTTGTAGTGTTGGTCTCCGCCCGAGCAGAAAGCCTTGTCGCCTGCCCCTGTAAGCACTATCACCCTTACATCGCTGCATTCCCGGCAATAGGCCAGGGCGTCCAGTATCTCGGTATTGGTCTGTGGCCGGAAAGCGTTATACACCTCCGGACGGTTGATTGTTATTTTAGCGATACCCTCAAACTGTTCAAAGAGGATATCCGTGTATTCCTTGATGGTGGTCCAATTGCGCATGGTCTGAATATTATATTTTTATATTGAAATATCCGGTTAGCACCTTGGCGCTTACTTCGCCGGGTGTAATTATGTTCATCAGTGCAGGACGCGTATCGTCGCTGTAGAAATCGTTTATGCAGTTGCCGAAGCCTGATTCGGAGTCCACCTCATAATATCTGAATCCGAACCCCTCGGCCAGCTGGCGTAGTGGAAGCCTTACATCACCTACAAAGAACCGCTCGAGTTCATCGAGGGAGGAGGTGGATTTTATGAACCTGAATATGCCGCCCCCGCCGTTGTTGAGCACTATTATTTTCATGCTGGAAGGAATATCGGGCATCGCTAAGCCACCGAGGTCATACTGTGCGCTCATATCCCCTGTCACCAGCAAAGTCTTTCCCGTATATGCCATGGCCGCGCCGATGGCGGTAGAGGTGCACCCGTCAATGCCGCTTACGCCGCGGTTGCAGTCGATTCTGTGGATGTTGCCGTGAGGGAAAAGCTGGGCGTACCTTACGGCCGTCCCGTTGCTGAGCTGTAGGTTGCATCCTTTGGGGACGGACTCCATTACAGCCTTCATCGCACGCAAGTCCGACCATGGTGCGCTGGCAGTAAATCCATCTTTGGCATTTAGCGCCTCTTCCGCAGCCCTATGCCATTCCATGGCATATCCGCATCCGCTCCTGTGCGGCGACATCGCAGACGCCAGTTGGCCGAAAAACAACTCCGGATCCATCTCTATCCTGCGCTCCAAAGCCTGGAAGCAGTCTATCGAATGGTCATTGATGCCCACGTGCCAATGCCGCAGGTCCGGGCATGCACGCAGATAGGCCTTTACCATCCTCGACAGGATAGAGCCTCCGAATGTAAGCACCACATCAGGGCGCAGGCTGCACAGCCGTTCGCTCGGCAGTGCGCTCAGGACAGTATCTATATGTGGTATCGTCCCTGTGGCATGTACATTGCTCTGGGCCTCGGTCAGTACCGCTACATTGGGCAGCGTGCAAAGCTTTTGTATGGCCAGCGACAGCCTTTTTGAAGGTACGCCAAAACCGGCTATGACCATCACGCGCATGGGCGATGCAAGCTCGCGTCCCAGTTCCCGGGCAGCGGCCGTGGTGAGAGTCCCGGTTGGCCAGATTGTGGATATCGTACGCGGGGCGGCACAATCGGGCTTCTTAAGGCCGCCGAGAGGCTCATCGATCTGTATATTGATATGCACAGGCCCGCGGTGAGGTTCTGTGGCGCAGAGGATGGCATCGTTTATCGTACGGTTCACAAGCCATCTCAGGTTGTCCGTTGAAGTGAAGGCAGGCAGGTCATAGCTGTTCTTAACAATATTGTCCAGAGCCCTGAACTGCCGTATGGTCTGGCTGTCATCCTGGTCTATCCATTCCTGGGGACGGTCGGCGCTTATCACAATCAGGGGTATCTGGCGGTAATAAGCTTCGGCAACGGCAGGGGCATAGTTCAGCAAGGCAGTCCCTGATGTACATATCAGGGCGGTAGGCAGCCCCGATATTGACGCCATCCCCAAAGCCGCGAATGCGGCGCTCCGCTCATCTATTATCACCTTTATATCGAAAGCCCCCTGCCTGTTGACGGCGACAGCCAACGGCGCGTTGCGTGAGCCGGGCGACACCACCACATGCTTCACGCCGTGGTGGGCGAGAAGGCCGGCCAGGATCACACATGAATCATGGTCACTAGTAAGCTCCATAACACTCGGTGTAAGACACTTTTGCCGTGCAGGCGGTTATACATCCAGTATTATCGACCCAAAATCCGATGGCCGATGGAAATCCGGGGTAGGGGATATTATCGGATTCCAGCTCAGATAGTGCGGGGCCGATGTCGCCGATGCGCATTTATAGAAATTGCCTTTCATCTCAATCGGTTGCCCATCGAACCTCACATTGATAAGATCCAGTGGTATCACCACCAGCAGGTTCCAGGTGAACAGCCCCTCAAGTTCGCAGAACGGACGCGTACCGCATGAAGGGAAACGCCTTATCCTGGCCAGTTCTTCAGGGGTGAGCCTTGTAGGCTTCGGGCGCTCATACCGGTGCGACGCATTCGCCGTACCGATACAATTGAACTCAAAGTTCCAATAATGGCTGTCACAAGTAGGCGATACAAAAAACTCTACGCACGAATCCTCGCTCACCGGCGACTGGTCCTCATAATTCTCGGCGCGCAGGTAGTTGCAGCGCACGAAGAAGTCCAGATACAGCGCTTTGCCGCTATGTGCGGCTATCACCGCTGCCAGCGGGCGGTAAGGGTATTCCTTTTCCCAGTTAAGGCTTCCTATAGTACGGCGCTCGCCGTTTTGGTCAAGCATATTGATTATCGCCTCCTGGTCCGAAGACTCAAGGAGGGAGTCAAGTTCCGGTATATACGGTATATGTATTGGAGCAGGATAGACAGGATTTTCCATATTGGTATATTTGGGTATTTTGTTATACGCTGTGCACGTACTCTTTCACTGCAAGGATTATTCCGAAGACAGCCATTATGATAAGCACCCCGCCTATTATACGGTTGACAAGCCATAACGACCTGACATTGAATCTGGACCGCACTGCGTTTACAAACAGCGTCACCAGATACCACCATATCAATGCGCCTATGAATATCGACAGGTATGCGGTGATATAGTGATATGGCAGGAATTCAGGCAATATGAAGTTGAACCTTGCGAAAAGCCCGATTATAAAGAACAATATCAAAGGATTGGAGAAAGTAAGGGCGAACCCAGTCACTATATCCTTCCAGAAATTGTTCGCCCCGGCCACAGCAGGCTTTAGCGCGCGGGTCGGGTTCTTCCGGAAAAGGTAGATGCCGAAGGCCGCCAGCACAGCGCCGCCTATCACCTGCAGCAGGCTCTGGTGCGCTTCAATGAAATCAGTCACGAAGCTTAGGCCGAGGCCGGTCAGCAGGCAATAGATCAGGTCTGATACAGCTGCACCGGCTCCCGAAAAAAAAGCCGGCCACCGCCCCTTGCTTAGTGTGCGTTGTATCACGAACATCCCTATCGGTCCCATTGGGGCTGATATGAGGATGCCGATTGCAAGTCCGCGTGGTAATATGTAGAACAGCTGTTCCATTGGTTAATTCAAACGACAAAAATAACAAAACTCTCCAAGCTATACAAATTTTTTGTAACTTTGCGCGACTATAATTTGACATGTCATCTCCACGCAACATCAACATGGATAAATATATCGACATAGACGGATTGGAATTCCACTACACGGTCAGCGGCTCAGGCCCGGCGATGGTATTGATGCACGGATGGGGCTGCGATTCCTCTACACTTGCATCCATAGAGCGCATCGCCGCCGCAAGCCACACCGTATATAATGTCGATTTCCCCGGATTCGGAAAATCCAGTGAGCCCGGTGAAGTGTGGGGTGTCGAACAATACACAAGGCTTATCGAGAAATTTGTGGCCGCAGAGGGCATCATGCACCCTGTTCTCCTCGGCCATTCATTCGGAGGCCGCGTAGGCCTGCTCTATGCTTCGCGCAATAGCGGTGTCAGCAAGCTCATACTTGTCGATGCGGCAGGCGTGAAGCCCAGACGCAAGGCAAGCTATTATATTAAGGTATATAGCTACAAGCTTGGCAAGGCATTCTACCGTCTTGTGCTCGGACAGGAAAGATCGCAGGCAAGGATCGAACGCATGCGTGCGGCCCGCGGATCTAGCGACTACAACAACGCGTCGCCGATGATGAGGCGTATCCTTTCGCGTGTCGTCAACGAGGACCTTTGCCACGTGATGCCGTCCATCAAAGCCCCTACATTGCTGATATGGGGAGAGGACGACACCGCCACGCCACTGTCTGATGCAAAAAAGATGGAGAGATTGATTCCCGATGCCGGGCTTGTATCATTCCCGGGCTGCGGGCACTACTCATTCCTGGACAATCCATACCTTTTCGGCTCAGTGCTGAAAAGCTTTATCAACAGCTGAACATAGATGGACACTATTCAATTTTGCTATTTTTTGCTCACTCTTGTAGCGGGCGTCTTTGCCCTTGAACTCCTGGTAGTGGAGTTGAAGCGCGACCTTATGATGCTTCAACAGAATTCATACCGCATAGACCGGTACATCAAATGGTTGCGTGCCAGTGGCGACACCACAGCCTTCCCCCGGCTTATTGCAATGGCGCTGTTCCTGCTTTCGATGGCCACATTCAGCATGGATTGGATTGTCGCCGCCGCCATGGCCCTGTTTTCGCTGGTGCAGTTCATAGCCCTGCGCAGGCGAAGGTACAAAAAGCCCCTTGTCTTTACACAGCGGGCCATACGCATACGTGCCGTTGGAGCGTTGCTCACATTGGCGGTCATATTGGCAATCACATTACTCTATAAATGGGACAACATATGGTATGTGATTGCCGTAGCGTCAGTCGGCATGTACTGTGCATCCCACATAATTACCATTGCGGCATGCTGGCTGCTCTCACCGGTCGAGAGACATATAAACAGGCACTACTACCGCGACGCCGAACGTCGGCTTCAGGCAATGCCAGGCCTTAAGGTCATCGGCATCACCGGAAGCTACGGAAAGACAAGCACCAAACACTATCTCGAAACGATACTGTCCGAACATTTTGATGTCCTGATGACCCCGGGAAGCTACAACACCACAATGGGCGTCATACGCACCGTACGCGAATACCTCAAGCCATACCACGAAGTATTCATTGTAGAGATGGGCGCAAAGCAGCGCGGTGACATAAAGGAGATCTGTGACCTGGTGCATCCTGGCATCGGCATAATAACGGCTGTCGGCGAGCAGCATCTCGAGTCTTTCAAGAGCATAGAGAACGTCCAGGCCACCAAATTTGAACTTGTCGACTCACTCCCCGCAGGCGGCCTGGCAGTCCTCAATGACGATTTCCCATACATATCCGGCAGGACTGTGGAGAATGCGGAAGCGGTACGCTACGCCATATCGGCCTCCGGCGGCGCCGACTACGTGGCTACGGATATCGTATACGCCCCTACCGGGACGGATTTCACCGTCAAAGGACCTGACGGCTTCACCCTCAAGCTGCATACACGCCTCGTGGGCGAATGCAACATATCAAACCTGCTTGCCGCAGTCATCGTGGCCATACGCCTTGGCGTCACGGCTGGGGAGATAAGCTACGCCGTGGACAGGATAGAGCCCGTGGAGCACCGTTTGAGCATGAAACGTACCCCTGCCGGCGTCACCATTATCGATGACGCGTTCAACAGCAACCCTGCAGGCTCAAAGATGGCCCTGGAAGTATTGAAAATGATGGACACAGGCAAACGGATTGTCATAACCCCAGGCATGATAGAGCTTGGCGACAGGCAGAACGACCTTAATATGGAATTGGGACGCACCATCGCACATTGCGCCGACATAGCCATCATTGTCGGGGAATACAACAGGGAGGCATTGGCCGGAGGCATCCGCGCCGAAGGCATCCTCCCCGAAGGTAATATAATGGAAGCGGCCACATTCACCCACGCCCAGCAGATGCTGTCTTCGGTAGTCGCCCCGGGAGATACCGTGCTTTATGAAAACGACCTCCCCGACACATTCAAGTAACCCGGAATAAACCATACTATATAAACCCATATATATAATGAAAACAAGAATAGGCGTATTTTTCGGCGGCCGTTCCACCGAACATGAGATTTCAGTGATATCGGCATCACAGGCCATGCACGCCATCAACAGGGAAAAATACGAAGTCATACCCGTATATATAACCAAGCAGGGACACTATTACAGCGGCGATGCACTCTTCGATGTCGCCAACTACCGCGATGTCCCCGCACTGTTGGCCAGATGCCAGGAAGTGTACATGCGCCCGATATACGGCGACTACAATATATATAAGGTAAAGAAACCCATATTCGGGACAGACGTATATGCCACATTGGACGTGGTGATACCCGTGCTTCATGGCTCAAATGTCGAGGACGGCATCTTTGAAGGCCTCCTGCAGACAATAGGCATACCATATGCCGGATGCGATGTCCTTGCATCGGCCAACGGCATGGACAAGATCACCATGAAAATGATACTGCAGGCCAACGGCGTACCCGTGGTGGACTACACCTGGTTCACCGACCGCGAATGGTCAGCAAAGCGCGACGATATAATATCGTCCATAGAATCACGCCTGGGATATCCCGTAATAGTGAAGCCTGCCAACCTCGGCTCAAGCGTAGGCATCGGGCGCGCACGCAACCGCGAGCAGCTTATCGGACGCATCAACGACGCCGGACGCTATTCGGCAAGGCTTATCGTGGAACACATGGTCGACGACCTTCAGGAAATCAACTGTTCCGTGCTCGGCGACTGTGACGAATACCAGGCCTCGGTGCTAGAAGAACCCATAAAGAGCGGCGAGATACTTTCCTACACAGATAAATATATGGGAGGCACAAAAGGCGCTAAAGGCATGCAGTCTGCGCAGAAAAGGATTCCCGCAGAGCTTCCGGCCGAAGTCACCAGACGCATACAGTTCCTTGCCGGAGAGACATTCCGGGTGCTGTCATGCCATGGCGTAAGCCGTATCGACTTCATTCTCGACCGCTCCTGCGGAGAAATATATGTAAACGAGATAAACACCATCCCCGGCTCATTGTCATTCTATTTATGGGAAGCCACAGGCATCCCGTTCGACAGCCTTATGGATCGCCTGGTGGCGTTGGCACTGAAACGGAAGCGCCAGCAAGGCAAAAAGACAGTGTCATACGATCAGAATATTTTTTCACTTGGAGGAGGGCTCAAAGGCGGTAAAATAAAGTGACCCGCATAAAAATATCACAAAAAAAGCCTTGACACATCTAAAACGGGTGATTGTCTTGCATTTGGTGATTTATTTTATTATTTTTGTGCCATAAACCCCAATGTCGGAAAATATCCATTAATCAATATTAAACAGATTCAGATGAAAGAATTAGTAGAAAAGATCGCATCTATTTACGAAACATTCGCAAAAGATGCCAATTCTCAGGTTGAAAGTGGCAACAAGGCCGCAGGCGCGCGTGCACGCAAAGCCTCCCTTGAGTTGGAAAAGCTTATGAAGCAGTTCCGTAAGGACTCCATTGAGGCTTCAAAGTAAACAGGCGGCCATTGGCAGGCCTGTTATAGATACATAGGACGGGACGAGACTTTCCATAAGCCTTGTCCCGTCCTGCATAAAAAAAACGTGTGGCCACAGAACAAAATACCGCTGGAATACGTTACATATGAAGTTGGACAAATTTATATAAACTACAATGAAAAAAAAGATCATGTTCATGCTCCTGGCTTTTTTCGGGGCATTTGCAATCCAGTCATGCGATGACAACGACGACCCAAAAACAGTATCTGAAGCATTTGTCGAGGCGCTCAAACAAAAGTATCCCGATGCCAAGAATGTAAAATGGGAGACAAAATCACAGTACATGGTAGCCGAATTCGACCATAATTTCCAGGAAACAGACGTCTGGTTCGACCGTGACGCAAACTGGTGCATGACACAGACCGACTACGGAAAAAACCTGTTCTTCGTCCCCGGAGTGGTTGGCGACGCCTTTGCAAACGGACAATACGGCACATGGACACTGGACGACATAGACTTCTATGAACGCCAAGACATCGAATTCTACGTATTTGAAGTAGAAAAGAAAGGCGAGACCGACATGGATATCTACTATGCCACAGACGGTACACTTATAAAGGCCATACCCCACAGCGAGGCCGACATATACCCCACAACCCCGATAAGATAGAATAAGGATACAGCGCCACAAGCCGCATCATACCAACACCTGGGAAGGCCATTGCAAGCATTCCCAGGTGTTTTATATATATCCACCGCCATCCCCGGCGCGCCAGCGCGCGCATCCAAGTGCCAAGCCCCCATCACAACCAAGGCGTCAGCAAGCCACCGATTTAATCGACAAAGCATCACCAGCAAGCCAGTCAAATCACCCCATCCCGGCAATCCCATTCATCAGGCAGGCGTCATCCAGCCACCGATTCCTAGTAACCGGAGACCCCATCAGGTGTTCCCGCGAAGCCAAACCATCAGTCATTGGCGTCTGAAAGACGCCGATTTCTAGTAACCCGGTACACCGCAGGTGTGCCGGGAAAACCAAACCCTCAGGCCCTGG
>VSPW01000269.1 GCA_009775535.1 Muribaculaceae bacterium | reverse complement strand
ATTTATAACCAGATATTAGTTTTATCCGTAAACTATGAACATTAACCTTGAGAAAATCGACAATATGACAGCAAAAATCGTTGTCTCTGTCGATGAGAACGATTATGCAGCAAAGGTGACCGAAGAGCTTAAGAAAATCGGCCGTACCCACACAATCCCCGGTTTCCGTAAAGGACACGTGCCCGCTTCGCAGCTTATGCGCCGTTTTGGCCGTGATGTGAAAAGCGATGTTATCAACCGTGAGGTGATCGACCGCGTGTTTGATTACATAAAGGAGCAAAATTTCCAGGTGTTGGGAGAGCCTCTGCCTGTAGAACGTAAGGAAATATCTCTGGACGTTAAGGGCTATACATTTGAATATGAAATCGGTCTTGCGCCTGAAATCGGCCTCAATCTGAATAAGGAGGTGAATATGCCTTACTATCAAATTGAAGTGTCACAGCAGATGGTTGACGGTCAGGACGAAGGTTTTCGCAAGCGCTTTGGCAGCCGAGAGGCAGCAGAAGAGGTAGATGCCACAGCTATCGTCAAGGGCGTTATAATGGAGCTTAATGAAGACGGTTCTATCAAGGAATCGGAGGATGCGATACAGGTTACCAACGGCATGATCGGGGTATTCCAGATCCAATCAGAAGAACAGCGTGCACTTTTTGTCGGAAAGAAGATCAATGACAAGGTTACGTTCAATGCTTCTGAACTGTGTGGCGGAAACGTCGCTGAAATCGCGTCAATGCTCAACATAGAAAAGGACCAGGCTGCTGAGGTGAAGTCCAATTTTGAAATGGCAATTAGCGAAATTCTTGTTGTAAAGCTTGCTGAACGTAACCAGGAATACTTCGATGAGGTGTTCGGACGGGATAAAGTACACAATGAAGAGGAATATTTTGCAAAGTTGAAGGAGATAATCAGTGCCGACCTTGCGCAATACAGCGACCAGCGTTTCCGTAATGATTCGGAAAAGCAGCTCCTTGAAATGGCCGGTAAGTTTGAGCTGCCTGAGACATTCCTGAAAAAATGGTTGCTTGCCCGCAATCCCGAGGCTAAGGCCGAAGAGATTGATTCAGAGTTCGGCTCAATCCTTGATTCTCTCCGTTGGCAGCTAGTTAAGGAGCGTGTTGCCAAGCAGCTTGAAATCAAGATTGAAGAAGAGGACATAAAGAGCTATGCCCGTTCGCTTGCTGCACATCAGCTTGCACAGTATGGTATGATGAATATGGATGAAGAGACTGTAGACGGCATGGCTGGACGTCTCCTTTCCAACAACGAATACCGTTCACGTATAATTGAGGCTGTCGGCGACGTCAAGCTGTTCTCGGCAATAAAGAATGCGGTGACGCTTGATACAAAAGAAGTAAGCCTTGATGAATTCCAGAAAATGATGATGCCTTCTATGCCTGACGCAAAGGCTGAATAGAGACCATTATCATATTGATATCAAGCCGGACTGGGGTCTAGACAACCCGGGTTCGGCTTTTTTTGAAGTATTGAATGGATGCCAGCGTAAAAACGCTTGCTTTTGGCTTTAAAATTTTGTATCTTTGCCGCTGATTTTGTTTGATTGCCATGTTGTATGTGGCAATTTGTTGATAAACAATAATTTGCAATGATTAATATCACTTTTCCAGACAAAAGCGTTAAGCAGTATGAGCAGGGTGTGACTCCGTTGGATATCGCCCGTTCAATCAGTACGCGTCTGGCGCAGGATGTATTGGCTGCGTCAGTGAATGAGCAGGAATGGGACCTGACACGTCCCATAGACACCGATGCCGAGATTAAATTGTTCAAGTGGGATGATCCGGAAGGCAAGCACGCTTTCTGGCATAGTTCCGCACACCTTTTGGCGGAAGCCATCCAGGAATTGTATCCTGGGGTGAAGTTTGGTATCGGCCCGGCCATTGAGAATGGCTTTTATTATGATATAGATCCGGGCGAACATTCAATAACAGCCGCAGATTTTCCGAAAATAGAAGCCAAGATGTTGGAATTGGCTCAGCGTAAGGAAGAAATACGCCGGGCTGATGTGTCCAAGGCTGATGCCCTTAAGCTATTTGGCGATCGTAATGAAGTGTATAAATGTGAGCTTATCTCTGAATTGGAGGATGGCCACATTACAACATATACGCAAGGCGATTTTACGGACCTTTGCCGTGGCCCTCACATTCCGAATACAGGAGCTATAAAGGCTGCGAAAGTAATGTCTCTGGCAGGGGCATATTGGCGGGGCGATGAGAAACGCAACCAGCTGGTACGTGTATATGGCATTACCTTCCCAAAGAAAAAGATGCTAGACGAATATCTTGTCCTTCTTGAAGAGGCTAAAAAGCGCGACCACCGTAAATTGGGAAAAGAAATGGAGCTGTTTGCGTTCAGCCAGAACGTAGGTGCAGGTCTGCCTTTATGGTTGCCAAAAGGTGCTGCATTGCGCGACCGCCTGGAGCAGTTCTTGCGCAAAATACAGAAGCAATACGGATATCAGCAGGTGATTACACCTCATATTGGAAACAAGATGCTTTATGTCACCTCTGGACACTATGCAAAATACGGTAAAGATTCGTTCCAGCCGATACATACTCCAGAAGAAGGGGAAGAATATCTGTTGAAACCGATGAATTGCCCGCACCACTGCGAGATATTCAAGGCCTTCCCGCGTTCTTACAGGGAACTTCCGTTGCGTCTTGCCGAGTTCGGGACTGTGTACCGTTATGAACAGAGCGGTGAGCTCCATGGCCTGACACGCGTGCGTGGATTTACGCAGGATGATGCCCATATCTTCTGTGCGCCAGAGCAGATAAAGGAAGAGTTCTTGAAGGTAATGGATATTATATTGTATATCTTCAAGGCGTTGAAATTCGACAATTTTGAGGCTCAGATATCTTTACGCGATCCGAATAACAAGGAAAAGTATATCGGCTCTGACGAAAATTGGCATCTTGCAGAGAATGCTATCATCGAGGCCTGTGCTGAGAAGGGGCTTAACGCCCGTAAGGAGTTGGGTGAGGCTGCATTCTATGGCCCGAAGCTCGACTTTATGGTAAAGGATGCTATTGGCCGCCGTTGGCAGTTGGGTACAATACAGGTTGACTACAATCTGCCTGAACGCTTCCAGCTTGAGTATACCGGTGCGGACAATCTTAAGCATCGTCCGGTGATGATTCACCGTGCGCCATTCGGCTCAATGGAGCGTTTTGTGGCTGTGCTGCTAGAGCATACTGCCGGACGTTTTCCGCTTTGGCTTGCTCCAGACCAGGTTGTGGTGCTCCCGATATCAGAGAAGTTCAATGAATATGCATACCGCGTATCCCGCGAATTGAATGCAGCTGACGTCCGGGCTATTGTTGACGACCGAAATGAGAAAATAGGTAAGAAGATACGCGATAATGAACTCAAACGTATCCCATATCTGCTCATTGTTGGAGAAAAAGAAGCGGAAAATGACGAAGTTTCCGTAAGAAAACAGGGCGAAGGTGATAAAGGTACGATGAAAATTGCTACCTTTGCAGAATATTTGACTCAAGAAGTCAACGACATGATTAATCAATAACCCCACTGAATGGATAAAACCACCCCTTTACATCAGGGTCCAAGACCCCAAGGCCCACGTCCGCAAGCTCCGCGCCAGCAAGGCCCACGCCGACCGGGCGACCGTAATCCACAAAAAGAAGCGTATGCTGTAAATGAACGTATCAAGGCACGTGAGGTGCGTTTGGTAGGAGATAATGTGGAAAATGGTGTATATTCCATTCATGAGGCCCTTAGGATTGCCGAAGACTTGGAATTGGATTTGATTGAGATTTCACCAAATGCAGCGCCGCCTGTGTGCAAAGTTCTTGATTACCAAAAATTTCTGTATCAACAGAAAAAGCGTCTGAAAGAACAGAAGGCAAAGTCTACAAAGGTGGTTGTGAAGGAAATCCGTTTCGGGCCTCAGACAGATGACCATGATTACAACTTCAAGTTGAAACATGCTGTGGAGTTCCTTAAAGAAGGGTCTAAAGTAAAGGCTTATGTATTCTTCAAAGGACGTTCAATCCTGTTCAAGGAACAGGGCGAAGTTTTGCTCCTTCGTTTTGCAAACGACCTTGAGGATTACGGTAAGGTCGAACAGATGCCCTTATTGGAAGGTAAGCGAATGATTATCATGATTTCGCCCAAGAAAAAATGAAATAGCGCGTCACGAGATGGCGCAACATTATAATAATCGAATTAACAATTTAAACAAACAAAAATGCCGAAGATTAAGACTAATTCCGGTGCCAAAAAGAGGTTCGCCCTTACCGGATCAGGAAAAATCAAGAGAAAACATGCTTTCCACAGCCACATTCTTACAAAGAAGACAAAAAAGCAGAAACGTAACCTGACCCACAGTGGCCTTATTGCCTCTGTTGACCAGAACAACGTGAAGGCTCTTCTCGGTATGAAATAATTGTCCGGACAGTTTTCGCTTTCACAAAAATTAATTCGTGATTTTATAATTCTTTTTATTAACCGGATGCCTAGCAAAAAAGAGCTCACAACAAAGCCGCTGACATCCAAAACATTCTAAGAAAATGCCAAGATCAGTCAATCACGTGGCCTCAAGGGCACGTCGCAAGAAAATTCTGAAACTAACCAGAGGTTATTTCGGTTGCCGCCGGAATGTGTGGACAGTTGCCAAGAACACTTGGGAAAAGGGTCTCACATATGCATATCGCGACCGTAAGAACAAAAAGCGCAATTTCCGCGCGCTCTGGATTCAGCGTATCAATGCTGCTGCGCGTCTTGAGGACCTCAGCTATTCCAAGTTGATGGGCCTTATCCATAAGAGCGGAATTGAAATCAACCGTAAGGTGCTTGCCGACCTTGCTCTTAACAATCCTGCCGCATTCAAGGCAATTGTTGATAAGGTAAAGAACGCTTGATAATTGCCGGACATTGTCCGCGTATAATACAAGGGCGTCCAGAAACTCATGTTTTGAAGTTTCTGGACGCCTTTTTTTATTAAGCTTCAGCTGCAAAATCACATTTTGGCAGGGCTACCTGAGGCTCGTTCATATATATCTTTGTGATACCTCTTTTGTGAGCTTGTTTTACAAGCCAATTTATTATCCTTTTGCCTATACCTTGATTCCGTAATTCAGGAGGGGTGTAGATGCTCATCAGGTAGGCGCAATGTCCCGACGGATTGTCAGGTGTTGGTGGCTCCTGACAAAATACCAAGCCTCCGTATCCGACGGCCGTATATCCTTGGTCGGCGAAACATGCCACGAAGCTTTCCATAGATAT
>VSPW01000268.1 GCA_009775535.1 Muribaculaceae bacterium | reverse complement strand
CCTTAGGGCGTAGGTTCACAGGCAACCCTATGTATTGCCCCAAAAGCGAGCCGAACAGTCCAATACCATTATCAAGGTCCACCATATCCGCACGGTACTGGTTTCGTTTCAACTGCACCTTCAACAGATCATTACGGGTGGCAATACCGGCATCTACAGCAACCTGCACCTGACGGTCCAGCGAATCAAGAGTCTGCAGCGCTTTCTCAAGTGTTCGGCGTGTGGCATGGAGGGTCACCAGTTTCCAATAATATGTGCGGGCTGTAAGGCATACCTCATCTGCTGTCTGGCGGCACTGCAATTCCGCGACAGCCTCACCGACCTTGGCGAGCCTGTTTCCGTTTATAATCTGTCCGCCCATGAACACAGGCTGTAAGGCCTGTATGCTGGCCATTTTACCGCGGTCAATGATTCCCAATGAAACAAGATTGAAAAAATCATATTCCAGCACGTTATTATGAGTCCTGAATGCAGCAGCAGATGCCGATACCTGCGGGAAATATTTGGTAAAGGCCTCACGTCGCGTTTCACTTGATGACTCTACGTTCTTTATCGAATTCTTGACAGCTGCATTGTTGGATAATGCCATTTCTGCACACTGTTCCACTGTAAGGAGTGTATCCGACACTTCATGCCTCCATTCTTGCGATGCGGCATGCACCACAGGAAAGGCCATTATTATTAAGGATATTAATGTTTTCATACCAAATGTGTTTCAAGTGGTTTTTCCAACGGCTTGTCTGCATCCTTGGATCTGGACTTTATCTTCCAATATGCAACAGGAATCACCGTCAATATAAATATCATTGTTATCGGAGTGCCATAGAATATGACTACTCCCATAGGTTGCCACAAGGCACTACTGCCTATCACCATAGGTAGGACGCCCATGGTTGCAGCTGCCGATGTAAGGAAAATCGGGCGCATCCTTCGTTTGGAGGCATTGAATATGGCGTCTTTCAATGACTGACCGCTGTTTCTCAACTCTTCGGCATAATCAAGAAGCACAATTGCATTCCTTACCAATATGCCCATGAGGGACACTATGCCCAGCACGCATGTCAGCGAAAGCACTGTACCCTGCATCCACATGCCAATCCCTGCCCCTGGTATACATAGAAGCAGTGAAAGCAGCAACAGACAGGCTGTATCCACCTGCGAATAATGAAACAATATGATAAAAAATATTATAGCGACCGCCATCGCCAAGGCAGAAAGTATCTGGGGCAATATACTCATTGATGTATCCCATTCTCCGCCACGTTTGACGCTGACGCTTTCCGGGATATCAATCTTGTCAAGCTCCGACATAAGCGCCACTGTACGGTCTATCACATTCACGTTGCGCTCAACCTCTGCGATAAGCGAAATCTCTGGCATGCCGTTGCGGTGCTGTAGCATCCCTGGATGCCAATCAGGACGCACACTGGCTATCTGGCGTAAAGGCACACTTGTTGCACCTGTCAGCCCGACAGGCTCACCCATCAGCCCAGATATATAGGCTGTATCGGCTGCAGAAGTCTTAAGCACCACTGGAATCCCATAGTCACCCTCCCATAGCGTCGCCACAGGCAGGCCTGTCGAATACCGTAATGCAAGCATCGACTCAAGGATCAGGCTGTTAAGTCCAAGACGCGATGCTTCCGTACGCTCCGGCATCACCAATACGGATGCCAACGGATTATCAAGTGAAGAACGCACCGACCTCAAACCTGGTATCCCACGCATGACTGTAAGGAATGTATCGGCAACAGCCTCCAGCTCGGCCATGTTATGACCGCTCAACCTCACCTCTATAGGATACGCAGCATTGGAATAGCTCAATTGCTTAAACCTCACAAATGCATCAGGGAATGCATTCTCATATCGGCCTGTATATTCGTCAAGCACCTCAATCGTTGCAGCATTGCTTTTGGTATTCACTATGAACTGTGCAAAATTTGGGCCGCCTACCTGAGGTGCATACGTAGCCTGGAATCTAGGTGACGAACAACCGTGGAACGACGCTATTGAAACCACCCTGCTATCACTGGCCAATATACGTTCCAAAGAATCAGCCACCTGAGATGTCCGCTCCACCGAAGTGCCTGTGGGCATGGTAATCTCAACAGCAAACTGGTTGCGCTCTGCTATAGGCATAAGCTGGAACGGCCTGGATATAAATATCCACGAACCGACGGCCACACACAGCATCCCCGATACAATCGTGACCTTAGGCCAATTGAAACATATGGCAATGACCTTGTCATACAATCTTTGCATTGAGACGAAAAAGCTGAACTTTTTCTTACCCGAAGCCACTGCTTCCTGTTGGAGCTTATATATCGGAGTCTTTATAAGTGCATATTGCAGATATGGCACCAACAACTCAGCCACCAGCAACGACACGAAAAGAATAATCGTCATACCCCATGGAAAATCAGTCAAAAAGTCCCGGAACATGCCAGTAACAGTCAACAGGAACGGGAAAAATGTTATCGAA
>VSPW01000267.1 GCA_009775535.1 Muribaculaceae bacterium | reverse complement strand
CCATAAAGATTTGAGTAGTCGGTATAGTGGCGGTCGTACAGTTGGTCGTAGGAGTATGCCTTTGCTGCGTCAATCCACTTGTTAACATTGGCAACAGGGTCTTCTCCGACAAATGCATTGTTGTCATTATAGTCTGGTGTGAAGTTCATCGCGTAGTCTGTATCGGCTGCCAGAATGAAGTCAACATCGTTTGCCCCGCTTATGGTTATTGTGCGGCCT
Source organism: Muribaculaceae bacterium (assembly GCA_009775535.1). Lineage (GTDB taxonomy): Bacteria > Bacteroidota > Bacteroidia > Bacteroidales > Muribaculaceae > CAG-873. The sequence continues at coordinate 4,529 of VSPW01000267.1, read as the reverse complement.
GTTGCATTTGGTGTGACAGTCCCAGCTCCGTTGACTCGGACATATACGCGCATTGCCCATTGCATGCCGTTGTTGGGCAGGCTGCATTTATATAGTAGGCCTCCTTCAACGGCTTCTACAGAGTTTACTGTCTGTGGGCAACTGAAAGAGAACGTAAGGTTTTGGTTTCCTCCGTCAGAGGTGTAGTTCCAAACCATGACGTTGTCGGGATATGAGCTGAAGTATTTCCTACTGTAATCGACTCCGTCAGAACTGAACTGGACAACGACAATAGACTTGTCCATATTCATGATGCGTTTATAATCGGTCACATTGGATTCTGTTATACCTGTTGATACGTAGGCTTCGCCCATTGTTGTAAAGACGCCGAATTTGTTGCGGTCGTAATTGATTTTACCTGCGTAGTTGTTTACTACAAGAGTGTTGGCCATTGAGTTCTGTCCGTTTTCGAGGTAGGTGCGGATTTGTTGTAGAGTCGCGTCCGAGACGTTGCGGTTCATGTCCCAATAAGATGATGCACCAGTACCAGGGCCGCCTTTCCATAGTGTTTTCTCATTTAGTACAACGCGTTCGCGGTTTACGGAACCGAGTATGTTGCCTCCGAATGAACCGTTGCCGATAGGGAATGATTTGCGTTCCCATATCTGGTCGGGATTTGCGGATGAAGAGCTGAAGTCATTGCTGTTCCATATGTTCGCTCCGATTGTAGATGAGTTTGGGGTATCGAACCACAAAGCATTACCGCGGGTGTAATCAGGGTCGTATGCCACAGTGTAGCCTCCGGGCTGGTTTGCATCAAATTTATATGTTCCGATGCCGTTTATATCTGCTGATGATATTTTTACAGAAATATCGTTGCCTATCACTGCCTCGGGTGCTATATCTGCTACAAGCATGAAGTAGTTGTTTCCAGCTGATAGAGTCTTATTGCAGTCAAATGACATGCTTGATGTGGCAGAATTTGCATATGCTACAGTTTCATTGCCGATTTTATCAGAAGTAGAATATATCCAGCGCAGGTTTTGTATATCTTCGGTGTCAGAACCGGTATATTCTGCTTTTATATTGCTGATAGAATATGGATTGAGAGTCCCAGATGTGCGTATGTTGAATGCTGTAAGAATGACGTCTTCAGTGTCAGGGTTTACCTTTCCGGTGCGCTGTGTGGCGGAGACATCACGCAATTTCATGTCTACAGGATCAGAAATTTCTATGGCGAAGTCATAGCTTATGCCGTTACGTATCCTGTTGTTCAGGGTTGTGAACAAGGTACTGACCCATGTATCGCTGGCACTGGCAGGTTCGTAGAATACTACGCGCATGCGGTATGTGCCGGGTGCTTGGCCGACGGGGATTGATATTTGACGGGTGAAGCCATTGTAAATGTCATTGTTGGGCATGTCGCTCCATCCTTTCTGGGATGCTTCTCCTGGATCTGTGAAAGAGCCGTTGCCGTTCCAGTCGATGAAGTATGCTTCCTGTGTCCATCCAAGTTCGGAACTGTTGTTGCTGATAGCTGTTGACCATCCGTAATAGGTGATGTCAAATGAGGTTGTGCCGTGTTCTATGACAATGGGGTTGGCTGTTTTGTCAATATTGGCTCCTGAAGTTACATATGAGCCGGCATAGCCTGAAAATGCAGTATATGGCAACTCGGCTGATGTTGAGGCGTTGAATACTTCTGGTGTGGATGTCCCTTCTGTGGTCACACGCTTAAGGTATCGGTTCTGTTGGCTTGAACTGTTTGTGAATGTCCGGTACATTGTAGGATATGCCAGTCCGCCGAAATTAGCTACAAGCGTTATGTCATCGTTTCCATTGGTGACTGTGGTAAGGCTGGTTGCTATTATATCGTCCGTCGCTTCATTTGTCCAATTGACGAACGAGTTTCCTGGGATGCAAGTAGCAACGACTGTCACTGGGCCGGCAGTTGTCACGGTAGTTCCTTCAAACCCTTCAATCGATACTGTTCCTCGGGTTGTATCCGAACTTTTAACCGTTACAGTGCGTTCCTGCTGGGACTGTATACGGATTATGAAATCGACGATACGTCCGTTGTCGGCAACGATCTCCGCTTTCCCGCTGCTGCTGGTCTTCATATTGCCGCAAGGGTCAGTGGAATTCCAGTCAAGCTTGAAACGGGCACGGTAATCTCCTGGTTCTATATTTTCTGGGATTGTAAATGATGGGAGTGCGGCGCCAGACATGTTTATATGTCCGTCGGTGGCCGTAGAGCCGTCGCCGTTGTACCATGTGGCTTCGTTGTTGGGGCTGTAGCGGTTGTAGGAAACCAGTTCGCTTGTTGCGGTTGGTACATAGTAATTGTTTGCATCCAGTTCAGCTGTAAACTCTTTGTCGTTGTTGAAGTCTATATATAGATATGAATGCATCCATTCACCGGATGCAGTGGTGTGGCGTAACGTTACTATGCTTCCTGGTTTTGTAGCGAATATGACATCGGTCTTATCCCAATAGATAGGTTGCGATATGGCTGTTGAAATGTCTCTTACTGTCGCTGTGTTGCCATCGTTGTCGGTTAAGGTAAACGCGCTGACACCTCTGCCATCATATCCGGTTGATGTGTAAGATGGCTTACAATAGTCTTCTGCAGCAAATGACAATCCCGGATAACCGGCATATAATGCCAGCAACATTGTCAAGACATGTAGTTTTTTCATGCAGATTCGGTTTTAGGTAATTTATGATTAGTTAATTAAATGATTTATAGATTCTCTTATTATTGTATATATAACCCAAGTTATGAATACAAATTTAAATAAATGCTCAGAATATTGAACAAATATTAGACGGTTTTAATATACATTAACAAGGGGAGGTATTTGCATTCATTATGCAAATACCTCCCCTTGTTTTTTGAATAAATTGACTTAATGTCAATTCGTCCAGGTAAGGTTCCAGATTGATACGCGTCCAATGTGCTTGGTGGTGCTGTTGTCGTATGTGCTGGTATTCTCAATCGCTATAGTGAAATCGCCATTGATGTTTACATCGAGAGAGAACGGTATGGCTGTTTTTCCTGTCACTTTTTCAATGTCTACTGTTTTGGTAGCCACGACAGCTGTTCCCTGGAGGACTTTGACTACAAACTGTACAGCCCCTTTTTCGCTGTATGCAAATCCGTAATTGAAAGTAAGTTTGCCGCAGCCACCGGTAAGGGTAGGGGATGTAAGTTTTCCAAGAATGCCAGGCTTTCCGTCAAGAGTCGGTGCAAGGGTCTTGTCGTCCCCGATAAATGTAAATTTGGGATTTGAATCAGTATCACCTCCAGACAATATTACAGCGTTTGTTGCCGTCCAGCCTGTGGCATTGGTGTAAGTGCCGTATGTTGTCTTGGGAGAGCCGCCATTGAATGTGTTGAAATCGCCTTTATATTCTCCATCAGGATCGGGGGTAGGGTCTGGGTCGGGATCTACAGTGCCTCCGCTTGACGGTGTACCTGTCTTTACTTCCAGATTTTTTATCCTCCATGTGCCGGACACCCCGTCTTCGCTTGTGTACCGGAATCCTATCTGGATTTTTTTGCCGACAAAAGAAGTCAGGTCAAGGTTGCCGGAGTTGACAAAGTTCCAATCGGCATTGGTGGACCATTCAGGTATTGCCACTTTCTGCCAAGAGCCACCTTCTGTACGGACGCTTACTGAAACCTGGCTCTTTGCGATATCCAAGGATGGGTATTTGTTTGTAAGGTGTTCAAATGAGAGAATTGGCGATGACACCCCATTAAGATCTATGACAGGAGATATCAACCAAGAGTCGGATGCATAAGAGGTGCCGTTTACAAATGCTGTGGCATTCATATATCCATATGTCTCATTTTGCTTCCACACATATGACAGTCCGCTTCCCATTGTGACATTTTCGATTGTGAAATCCCCCATGCTGGTTTTGAACGTCTCAGAGAATATAACGTCACCAGGGTTGGGTGTCTCGCCGCCTGTTCCGTCAATCTCGTAGTTGGATGTATTCTTTATGCCAGGCAGTGTGTTGTATTTCAGCACGTCACCGTAAACTTTGCAATATTTGCCCAGATTTCCTGGATTGTCCATAAGATTGAGGGCTGCGCGTGTCGGGGTGCTGGCAAGCAGCTGGACGCATATCGTAGCTTCCTTGGTGTTGGCATCAGGAGTCTCTGCTAGGAGGATGTTTGCAGGGTTGGCGTTGTCGGCAGTGAAGTTGGCGTTATAGTCCTTGTAAGAGCCTACAATATATCCGCCTACCCACATATTGCTTTGTCCGGCAGCGGGTGTATCGGTTGACTGTGGATTCATGGCTATTACTTGTGAAACAGTCAACGGGTTTTCCTGTGTGCCGGGAGTTTCCGGTTCAAGTCCTTCGATCTTGAATTCGGATGCTGTGCCGTTATTTCCTGTTATACCATATGTGCCCATGAACTTTTCAAAATTGCCGCGTACCCATATCTGTTTTCCGAGATTGGCGGCGTTGTCGCGGAGGTTGCCTGCCTGCTGGAATTTCGAGTCGGCGGTAAGAGCCACTACAAGGCATTCGTT
>VSPW01000266.1 GCA_009775535.1 Muribaculaceae bacterium | reverse complement strand
TAGCTGTTATTTTTAGTCTGAGAATTTAATCTGCAGGAAAGCTGCAGTAGATGGGTACTTTATTTTGCCGCGTTACATTACAGGCAATGGAAAAAGAGGTATAAAAAACTGCATGGAGTAAACCCGCCTTTACTGCTGGATAAGAGAAAGCAGCGCAGACTTGCGAAAAAGGCAGTTAAAACTATAAGCCGAGTGGACTTTACAGCGGCAGCCACAAGAGCGGCAGAGGCGATAACAAACGCTTTTGCATCTATAATGCGGGGAATGGGTGGGGCTTTTGATTCAGCAGGGACGGTATGCAGGAATGTAGCGGACAATATACAGCCGTTGGAGATTAAAGGGCGTATATTCAGCTGGAAAGTGAGGGAATACGGCAGCAGTCATTATGCAGTGTATGAAATAAACGCGCTGGGTGGCGCTGACGAGCTTAGAGCGATCACACACAGCCAGAGGGCAGCAGAAAAGATAGCGGAGATCATGGAAAGCGATCATTTAGAGTATTTAAGGCGTGTAAGCCCGGAAAAGATAGGGCGCAGGAATGTAGCGGCAGACAGCCTGCGGGCAGCAGTCATTACCGCATATGAAAGCGGGGTGTTTGAATGAAAAATGCTAATTGGATATATGAATCAGTTTTCCCGGAAAATGAGGAAATGTTTAAGAAAATCGAGGCGGCATTAGGTTTTAAATTATTTTTCTGGCAAAAGGCTTATATTATTACGGGGCAATTTAGGCGGTATGGAAAAACTACAGCAGAAATCTTAAAAGAGCTGCTGGACGTAGCAGGAACGCCGATAGACTACACAAAAAGACCGTCAAGCAGCAGAGAAGATTTTTATAGACGGGAAACAAGGGAAATACAAGAGCGGCTGCATAAAGCAGGAATTAAAACAAGGGTAATTTTTTGGAGTGCCAGGGATAAAAGGGCGTATGCAGACATACAGCAAAGGAGATACCGGGAATGATAAAGTTTATGGACGAGATCACAGAGGCGCTTACAGAGGCAGTAAGGGCGTATATGGAATGGGCGGGAGAAATAGCAATATACATACTGGGGCTGCTGGCAAAGGGGCTTATTCTTCTTTCTACGCCCGTATGGATATTGCCGTATATGATGATACGGGATATATTGCGGGACACTAACGGCGGGAAATGCGAAAGCCCGGATTGTGACAGCTGCCCGTTTCCACCATGCCGGAAAGGAGAGGGCGAACAGTGACGGATTTTTTACTGATAATCATAATAATTTTGCTGCTGGCGATATTTGGACGGATTGACAGGGCGTTAAAAGAAAGGAGTAAAGCAGATGCAGGAAACAGAAACTAAGGCAGCAGGCGCAGAGATCGTAGCAGAGGGAGAGGAAACAGGCGAAAGCTGGGTAGCACTTCCCGCCTCTGAATTTGAAGAGCTGATACAGAAAGCGGCAAGGGCAGCAGTGCGGGAATACAGAAAGCAGGAAGAAAAGGAAAAGAGGCAGAATAAGTATCACAATACCTTTACGCTTATGAAATGTTACCGTGATGCTGTTTTCCATATCCAGCACGCCGTAAGCGACGGCGAGCAGTTAGAGCTTAAGGGAATGACGGAAGAACAGCAACGGGTATATCTGGAAAGCGTTAGGCGTAGCCGCTTTAAAACGCTGATTATGACAGCGCACATAGATACGGCAGTAGAAGAGATCGAGCGCAGGCGCAGGGCGGCAGGCAGAGAGGTAGAGTATAAAGCGTTTGAATTGTATTTCATGCAGGGCATGGAGTATGCAGAGATCGCAGAGGAACTGGAAACAGGGAAGAACACGCCGCGCCGCTGGGTGACGGCAATCATCAATGAATTGTCTGTATTGTTATGGGGCATTGATGAAGAGAGGGCAAGGCTGTAGCTGGCAGCAGCCGGGCTGGTAATATCATGGTAAAATCGTGGTGTTTACATGGTATTTCAAAAGCTGTATAATGGTAACATGAAAAGAGTAGGCAATAGCTTAGCCGTGACACGGCAGCAGTAGCCTGCTCTTTTTTTATTTCTTTAGCCTCCACCCGGCGCATGAAATCTAGGGCGCTGGGTATTGCAGAAAGGAGCGGGGACAGTATGAAAGCATGGGCTAAGAGTTTTTACTTATCGCAGGCGTGGGAGAATACCAGAGCCGCTTACTTAATGTCGCAGGACTACATATGTGAGCGCTGCGGGGAGCCTGCAAAGGTGGCGCACCATAAGCGCTACTTAACTAGAGAGAATATTAACGACGCAGGCATAACGCTAAGCTGGGACAACTTAGAGGCGTTATGCCAGGACTGCCATAACAAAGAGCATCATAAACGCAAGCCGCGCCTGCGGTATAAGTTTGATGCAGCGGGCGGCATATCCCCCCTATCCGAAAATCAAAATTAAAGGGGGAAAATACCGAGGGGGATACCCTAAAATTACTCTCCGGGCGCGTGCATACGTGGTGTAGGGGGGTGTGGT
>VSPW01000265.1 GCA_009775535.1 Muribaculaceae bacterium | reverse complement strand
TTTTAACAGCTGCAAAGATTTTGCAGACTATGATTGCAGGAAGTAGGGCAGGGCATGAGGTATGCAGTGATTATTTATACAGATACAACCAGCGAGGCGGCTATAGCTGATTATATGCAGCAGCGCCACTGGGACAGGCAGAGGGAACACAGACGGCAGCAGCGCCGCCAGTATTTCCTTAAGCAGCGCTTAACGGGCGTATTCCTTTTGGTGTTTACCGCCCTGGCGGTTATGGCGACAGGCGGCGACGCAACAATAGCGATCATAACAGTACCGCTGGGGCTGTATCTGCTATTCACTAAAGAAATGCTTTTAGTGAATGATTTTTACCGGGAAACGAAAGAGAGGGACACAGAAAAGAAATGGTACAGATATTAGAGCTTTTCGGCGGCATAGGCAGCCCGCGCTGCGCGCTGCGCAATATAGGCATACCAGTAAAAGCCATTGATTACGTGGAGATAGACGAAAAGGCGGTACGTTCTTACAATGCTATGTTTTCTGATGAATTGGAGTATAAGACACAGAGCGTAGTAGGCTGGAATTTAAAGCCGGATATTCTGATACATGGTAGCCCGTGTCAAGATTTCAGCATAGCAGGACATCAAGGGAAAGCGACGGCAGAGGCGGGGCGTATAAACCGTGGAAAGGGAGCAGACAAAGGCAGCGGGACGCGTTCAAGTCTTATGTGGGAAACAATTCACATTATAGAGCAAATGGGCGAATGGAAACCGCAATACGTTATCTGGGAAAACGTCAAAAATGTATTAAGCCGTTATATGCGGGTAAATTTCAATCGGTATCTATCGGAAATGGAGCGGCTGGGGTATAGCAATAATTTTGAAATACTGGACGCTAGAGAGTTCGGGCTGCCGCAGGCACGGGAAAGAGTTTTTACAGTGTCGGTACTGGGAAATGAGAAATTTTGTTTTGATGATCTGATAAAAACGCCTATGCAGAGTATTGACGGATTTCTTTTAAAAGATGCGCCGCCAGTATATGACGTAACACAGCCGAGCGTATTAGAGGCAATAGGCAAAAAGGGAATACGGCGGGCGACGGTAATAGAGGACTACGCATTTACTATTACTGCAAGGCAGGACAGAACGCCAGCGCAGGTAATAGATATGGGAAACGGGCGTTATAGGTATCTGACAGAATTAGAGTGCTGGCGTTTACAGGGATATACAGATGCGGATTTTAACGCAGCGGCGGCGGTACATAAAAAAGTAGGGCGTTACACAATGCCTCTTTATAAGCAGGCTGGCAATAGTATACCCGTACCGATATTTGAAAGTCTGTTTAGAAAAATAATTCTGCATGAAACAAAAGAGAGGGCAGGCAATGAGTGAAGTTTACATACGCAGCCAGAACCATGAGGGGATATATACGCTGAATGGTTCATATGCGATAAAGTACAAAGAATTTAGTGTTAGCAAGGAACACTGTATATTTATATGTTTGAGTGCAGAATCAATGTACACGTTGGGAACATATGAAAGCAAAGAGCGCTGCATAGAGGTACTGGACGAGATACAAGCAGTATGCGGGCAGTATTTATATGCGCCGGGCAATACAGGCTTTCTGATAGGCAGCGAGGCTACGCCGCCTATGGCAGCAGTGATACCGCGCTTATATCAGATGCCGGAAAAGTGAGGGCAGGGCATGGACGGAAACGACGAGGAACGCAGCGCACTTATTCACGAATATTACCAGATATACAGAGCATTACAGAAGAGGCACAGCTTAAGAGAGCATAGCCATTTTGATATATACGGCAATAACTTTATTGAAATCTGGGAGTATGCAGGAGAGAGGCGCGGGCGCTGTATCTGCAAAGTAAAAGAAGAAACAGAAACAGCCTGCTATAAGCGGGCAATAGAAATACTGATAAGTTATGGCGGGAAAGGAGATCACGCAAAGTATGAGCAAAAAGCGGAACAAAGGGCAGGATAAAAAGCCGGACTTTCTGGCAGACCTTAACGCAGACATTCTGGACGATCTGACGGAAAAGGGCAGGATAAGAAACGCGGCAGGGCTGGCAGGGGAGCTTACGGAGCTGGAAGAGGTAACGGACATATGCGGGCTGCGATTCAACGGTTATCTGGCAAAGATCGAGACGAAAAGACCGAGCGGCATTATTGACGAGGTAATAGTAGCCTTTACAGAGGCAGCAGCAGACCGGGGAAAGACCGGGGACGGGCTGCGGCTTGAAAATTATTTCCTGCCGGGCAGCAGGCTTTTAATATCCGGGCGGCAGCAGGCACTTAAAGATTTTAAAAGCGGTAAAGTGCTGGTATTCATTCTGGCAGAGTACATAGGCTTAAGCCCTAAAGCAATGCTGCAAAATGATATAGCACTTGTGGGCGAGCTGAAATATAAGCCGACATACCGGGAAACACCGAGAGGGAAACGCATTTCTGACATTTTCGTAGAGGTAAAAAACGTGCTTACAGGGACAAGCTGCTATATTCCCTGTATCTGCTGGCGGGAGAACGCGGACGAGGTAGCAGGCTGGCAACCGGGCGATAAGGTTAAACTGCTGGGAAGATGCCAGAGCCGGGAATATCTTAAGCAGACAGAAAAGGAAATAAAGACGGTTTACGAGATTTCAGTAAGTTTCATTAAAAGGATAGGAGAGGCGGGAAATGAGATCAAAAACAATCGTAAATAGCAAAGGCGAGCCGCAGGCGACACGTATAGAAATACCAATAGAGGGGACGGGCGGCGAACTGGGGCAACGGGCAGTTATAAATTTAACTTCTCTTATAGCCGGGCTTAAAAACATGAAAACAGAGCAGGACGTAGTAACGCATTATCATATAATCTGCGGTTTTGCTACATGCTGCGAGTTGTGCGGATTTATGACGGAGAAAAGCACCAATGACTTAATGCACATGGTAGAGCATCTGGTAGAAAACGAGCTTGCAAGGGTAGCGGCGCATGACTGACCGTGAAATCTGCCGCAGTTACCATAACGCACGCCATAAGGCGTAGCAGATACAAATACTTACAGAGCTGAACGCCGCAGACAGTCTGGAAATAATCAAGGTTTTAGTGCGTGGTGGGGAAAGGCTGCCAGACAGCACGGTAAACAAGCTATATAAGAGGCTTGACAAGCTGGAAATGGAGATACGGGAAAGGGAGAGGGAGTATAAGGAGATTGCGGCAGCACTGAAAGGAGAGAAATAGATTGAGAACAGTATACATATGCAGCCCTTATAGGGCGAAAGACGGCGCGGAGCTTGACAGGCACATAGAGTATGCGCAGGCGCTTACAAAGCAGGCGATAGAGGCGGGCTTAGCGCCGATCACGCCGCATTTATACATGACACAATGCTTAAACGAGGACAAGCCGCAGGAACGGGCAGCAGGCATAGCAGCAGGTTTAGCACTTTTAAAAAAATGCGATTTTGTGATCGTGGGCGTTAAGTATGGGATAAGCGAGGGAATGAGCGCCGAAATAGCGGCGGCTGATCTGGCGGGCATAGAGGTAGTGAACGCAGACAAGCTGCGGCATAAGCTAAAACATGACCGTATAGTGCAACTGGATAAGTACACAAGGCATAACGCCTGTAGTTATTGTGAGGACGGGTGGGACGGCTGTAACAACGACAAGTGTAATAAAGCGCACAAAGCGGCTTACAAGTATGCGGAAACGCATTTTACAAGTGGATAAAATGAAAAGCCCCTACGGTACGGGAATACCATAGGGGCTAAGCTATACAGCTTTTTACAACCTATATCCAGTATATCACTGTATGGCGAAAAGTCAAGTAATACGCGGGCGCAAGCCCGTTTTACCACTTGATAAAACTATTAGCTTTCCGACCAGATAGACCTAAAAGGAGTAAAAAATATATGCCATACGTTGAGAGGATAACAAGGGCGGGTAAGACCATAGAGGTAGAGAGATATTTTACAAGCAGATATAAAAAGCAGGGGATAAAGAGGGGGGATAAGGTAAAGCCCACCACAGAGCAACAGCAAAAGATCAATACAAGGCAGGCAGAAAGAAAGCTGCGTATTCTGATAAATGCAAACTATGGCTATGGCGACTATCATTTAGTGCTGGACTACATACGCAGAAAGGGAGAGCCGCCACGGACAAAAGAGCAGATGCGGCAGGACATAGATATATTTTTAAAGGAGTGCCGTAAGGAGTATAAAAAGGCTGGGATAGAGTTTAAATATATTCATGTTATGGAGATCGGGGACAAGGGAGCCAGGCACCACCATTTAGTTATTAACCAGATAGATACAAAGATATTGCAGCAGTGCTGGTACAAGGCATATGAGGGGCATAACCGGGTGAAAGTCTTTCCTCTGGACGACAGTGGCAATTATGCTGATCTGGCAGCATATCTGATTAAGTACACAAACAAGCACAGGAAAGCAGAGGACGGGGCGCTACAAGGCAAGCGCTGGAATAGTAGCAAGAACCTTGTAAGACCAGTGCCGGAAATACGGATAATTTCAGATCGGCAATGGTTCAAGGCAGAGCCGAGGGCAATAAAGGGATATTACGTTGACAAGGACAGCATAAGCAAGGGAGTACATAGCCCGGAATATTACGGCTACGGGTATTTCAGATATACATTAGTCAAATTAGAGGGAGAGGGGGGATAAAATGCAGTATGTACGGATTGTGGTAATAGGCGTGGGCGTGGTGTTTCTGGTTCTTATGGGTGCTGTAATCTGCCTGGCAGCAGTGGCTATAGCACATGCCAGCGAGGATATGAGGAACTGGGAATATTGGAACGGCATAGACGACAGAAAGGGGCGTAGGAAATGAGGCAGAGGCTTATACACTGGTTATTCAAGCGAGGTAAGAACTGTAAGCACTGCTGCCTATGGTGTGAGCATTTCAGTATATGCAGCTGGGACACGGCAGGCAGGAAAGAGAGAAAGAAAATACAGATATTTTACACGGAATGCATGGAGAGACGCAGACCGAAAACGCCGCGCTGCATCTGCGAAAATGAAATTAAAAGGCAGCTGGGAATAATAAGCCCGTCGCTTTACTGGATTGTGGCAGCAGGCGGTAAAGGAGAAGAGGCGGCGAAAGAGCTGGCAGAGTACAGCAGGAAAACAGAACGGTATTTATGCTACAAAAGGCGGTTAAGTAAGGAGCGCTGGAAAGCATTATACAGGGAATACAGGAAAGAGAGGCGAGGGCATGAGAAACTTTAGGCTGGACGACGAGAGCGGACACCAAGAGGCGCTATTTAGCTGGGCGGGGTATCAGCTGGGACGTATGCCGGAATTGGAATATATGTACCATGTACCAAACGGCGGCAAGCGTGATGCGGCGACAGCAACGGCACTAAAGAGGCAGGGAGTAAAAGCAGGCGTGCCGGATATTCATTTACCAGTAGCGCGGGGAGAGTACCACGGGCTGTACATAGAGCTTAAGGCTGGGAAGAATACCACGACGGCAAAGCAGAAAGGCTGGTTAAGGTTCCTGCGGCAGCAGGGATATTTTACAGCGGTATGTTATGGCTGGCAGGCGGCAGCAGAGCTGATAGAAAAGTATCTGCTGCGCATTAAGGATTTAGGAGAGGCGGGGCAGATATGGGGCAAGGAATAGGCTGTAAGATTTATCAGAACTGCGGCAGGGATTGTACGCACTGCGCAGCGGAAGAGGCAAAAAAGAAAGCCCGGAAAATGGAACCGAGGAAAACAACCATTTTTGAGGGAGAGCAGGCAGAAAAGCTGGCGGCTAAAGGTTTAAAGAACTATGAAACCTATAAATGCCCTGTATGTAACTGGATTGTGGCAGATCGGAAACTTACGGGCTTTAAAATATCTAATTTCTGCGAGAACTGCGGGCAGGCATTGGAAACAGAGATCACAAAAGAATAGAGCATATTAAGCAGCTGCGCCCAGAGGCGGCGCAAGAAAGAGAGGCAGAGAATGAAAGTTATAAGTTTGTTGAATTTAAAAGGCGGGGTAGCAAAGACCTTTACAGCGGTAAATATGGCATATGAGCTGTACCGCAGGGGCTATAAGGTACTGCTGCTGGATAACGACAAGCAAGGGAATTTAAGCAAGGCATACGGCAGATATGATGCAGAGAGCGTAGCGCCGATCACGAAACTGCTTTCCGGGGAATGGCAGGCGGCAGCAGAGCTGATACAGCGGACAGATTACGAGGGGATAGACATTGTTTCTGCAAATATGTCACTTATGGGCGCTACGTGGCAGCTGACAACGACAGAAACGGGGAACCAGATAGAACGGTATAAGCGGCTGGCACAGCTGGACGCAGTAGGCGCTTATTACGATTACTGCATTATTGATAACCCGCCCGACATAGGGCTTAACGTGGTAAATGCGCTGACGATCACGGACGAGGTTATAGTACCTGTAAAAATAGACGAGTGGGCGTTAGAGGGTTTAGACATTCTGGCAGATCAGATAGAGGACGCAAGGCAGTTTAACCCGGCGCTGCGTCTGCTGGGTGTTCTGGTTACGGCATATCAGAACACGGACGGAGAGGCAGCCGGGCGGGAGTGGTTAGAGGCAGAAAAAGAAAGCTATTCTTTACTGGGCGTTATCAGATATTCCGGGAAAGTGGCAGAGAGTACGTTTTTATTCAAGCCGATTTATGAGTACAGCCCGTGCTGCGGAGCTGCGCAGGATTATAAGAAATTCGTAACCAGATACACAGGGAAAGCGAGGTAAGGCATGACGGTATACGAGGCGGTTATTAGTATATTTCTATTTCTGCATAGATTGAAAAGAAATATACAGAATTTATCAGAGCGCGAGTTTGAGAAAATGCTTTACAGCAATGATTTGACCTATAACCAGAAAATATATTTGATTTACTTTAGATACATTTAGGGAAAGCGAGGTAAGGAACATGGGAAAGGCTAAATTTGGTATTACGGATATTATGAACGCGAAAAGCAGGGCAGCAGGCATAGGCAATATAAGCGAATATACGGAAATCTGGTTAAGCCCGTATGATGTAAAGCCATCTGAAAGCAATTTCTATTCACAGGAGAACATAGAAGAGCTGGCAGACAGCTTTTTGACCGTAGGGCAGCAGCAGCCTACAGTATTAGGCAGGGTAAACGGTGAATTTAAGATTGTGAGCGGACACCGCAGGAACCTTGCAAACATTATGAACATTGAGCGGGGGCATGAGGAATATAAGAAAGTGCGGTATCTGTACAAGGATATGACCGGGGCAATGTTTGAATTGTCTCTGCTGATCGGAAACGCATATAACAGGGAGCTTACGGCGTGGGAGAAAACCCAGCAGGCGCAAAGATTGAAAGAGGCGCTTTTAAGGGCAAAAGACGAGGACGGGTTAGAGATCACAGGAAAACTGCGGGACATTATAGCAGAGCTGATGAACGAAAGCCCCACAAATATAGCCCGTATGGATAGCATTAACAACAATGCCACGCCGGAGATCAAGGAAGAGTTTGCAAAGGGAAATATAGGGGTAACAACGGCTTACGAGGCAGCAAAGCTGCCGCCAGAAGAGCAGAAAGCCATAGCAGAAAAGGCGGCAGCAGGCGAGAGTATACGGGCAAAGGAAATAGCGGCAAAGGTGGCAGAGAAAAAGGCGGGCGACGACTACGAAACGCCGCACCCGGAAAGCATAACCTCTTTGTGCTATTCATGCCAGCGGTATAAAGACTGCAATGTGAAAACGGGGACTTGTGAAAAGTGCGATCAGTACATAAACAAGGCAGAGGCAGAAAAGACGGACGAGCAGCGTTATAGCGACGAGCAGGACAAAATAGACCGGGACACAAAGAAGAAATTACAGGAGCAGGCAGACCGGGAGAAAATGGAGAAACTGCCGAGCGACGGGAAAGCAGATCACAAAACGCATGAGGTAAAAATAGCCGTTTCTTACTATGGGGATATTGTAAGCGGCAAGAAAAAGTTTGAGCTGCGGAAGAATGACAGAGGGTACAAGGTGGGCGACAGCCTTAAAATGTTGGAATTTAAGGACGGAAAGCACACAGGGCGCACAATAGATGCAGATATTATTTATATGCTGGAAGATTATACAGGGCTGGAAGAGGGGTATTGTATTCTGGGAATTGATGTTACCGCACACAGCGGGGAAGTGTCCGAAACGGACACGGGGGCAGACCAGTTGCCGGGACA
The DNA here is from genome assembly GCA_009775535.1 of Muribaculaceae bacterium. Taxonomy (GTDB): domain Bacteria; phylum Bacteroidota; class Bacteroidia; order Bacteroidales; family Muribaculaceae; genus CAG-873. The sequence continues at coordinate 375 of VSPW01000265.1, read as the reverse complement.
AATGAGCATTGAAGATTACCAGATAGGACAGGCAGCAGAGCCGGAAAGAGGGATAAGCAATGAACAGGCGGCAGCGGAAAAAGAAGAGTAAGCAGCAAATAACTGTATTTATAGGCTGTGACAAGGCAGCGAAAGCCGAGGATTACAGAAAAATGAAAGAAAGCATTGAGTACCAGCTTAGAGCGGGAAGCGCAGTATTGCTGCCTGCCTATCTGCATGTTGAGGCGATCATACAGCAGCCCGGCAGCAGGCGTATTGTGATTAAGCAGGAAAGCGAGGTAAAACAGAATGAATTACAGTGTAACGCGGCACTTTGTAGTAGACGGAAAAAGCATTTTATTTTCGACAGTATAAACACCATTACGGCACCCTCTT